>NZ_JAMYTU010000006.1:0-249433 GCF_040322615.1 Mesorhizobium sp. M0119 | reverse complement strand
GCCTGCTGGCCTCCATACCCAGCCGACATGATGAATCAGATATTCTCCCCGATGGGAATCCCTCGCGATTCCATCAGGTCAGATTATGCTCTAGTTGCAAGAAGATGTTCGAGGCGTAAGCATAAGCCGGTGCCGAGTGACCTTCTACCGATGCTTCTCGCAAACTCGCTTTCATTCCTTCTGGACGACGCCGCGCATATTGGCGACGGTGGGCGACTTCTATTGCAGCTCTCAACGCATTTGATGGAAGACGGCTTGCCGATCATCGCCGGCGCGCTGGCGCAGGATGCTCCCGACCCGATCATTTCAGGCCGCATCTGGCTCTGGCGAGCGCCTGGGGGTGAAGTGGTCGAGGCTGGGCGCCGACCGCCAGAATGCCGATCCCCGGCTCGTGCTGCGGGAGTGGCTTGGCACGACGCGGGCGATCGTGTTCGACGAGCGAGCGGGCGGTGTCGCACCGACTTTGGTGTGGGCGTTCGATCATACTCCGGATGAGGCGCAGTCAGAGCTGCTGCGGCAAATCTCCCGGTTTGCTGCGGCTCCGATGACCGCACTCGCAGAACGGTCCGCGAAACGCGCATTGCTCGAAGCATATTTGGGAAAGCGCAGTGCAGCACATGTGCTCAACGGTCATTCTCGTCGAGTAAAGGGAGAGACGATACGGGCTGCGCTTCTGTGCGCGGACCTTCGAGGTTTCACCGATCTATCCGAGGTTCTTGATGCAGACGAGATCGTACTGGTACTTGATGCCTGGTTCGATTGCGTCGCCGGCGCGGTGCACGCATTTGGTGGTGAGGTTCTCAAGTTTATAGGTGATGGCGTCCTCGCGATTTTCCCGATTGGCGAGCGCGATGCAAATGCCGCATGTGACGCCGCGGTACGTGCCGTGAAGGCCACGCGCGCCGGGATAGATCATCTCAACCAAACTCGGCGCCGCAATGGCGGCCCTGAGCTCGGATATGGCATTGGCCTGCATGTCGGCGAGATACTCTGGGGGAATATCGGCACTGCCGGCAGGTTGGACTTCACCGCGATCGGCAAGGCTGTAAATCTTGTCAGCCGCATCGAAGGGCTGTGCAAGCCGTTGGGACGGACGGTGCTCGCGTCGACAGTGTTCGAGGCAGAAACTAGCGAGCCGATGATCGCCATGGGCAGTCATCCGCTCGGAGGAATAGCAGGCGCGCAAACACTTTTCGGCTTGCCGGAATAGATCGAATGGTTGAGCGCGCCGTGGATGTGTCGTTCGCAGCATATCTTGGTATCGTGCGAAGCCATGACTGAGAGAAATTCGAACGGCAAAGATGCTACGATACTGCAACTGGAGTATGGCGCGTATAGAGCCCAGCCATGCGCGTCGCGCGCAGCTTCGCTGGCCGGTGCTAAGGGCCGAGTATTCCCGGCATCCACCCTTCGAGGGAGAGGCGCCTTCGCCGAGCTCGCCAAAACGATCCGCCGCCGGCAGCTGTAGCTCAGGTCGGCTCCAGGCAGTGCCGACCAGCGTGATGGACGCCTTGCGATTGTAGTTTCTGTATCTGGCTCCTCCCCGCGTGGCATCGACTGCCCTGTTCAGCGCGACGTTCTGCGCGCCGCTAAAGCTGTGCCTCAAGACCCATGATGCAATGCTAATGCAATCGGCTCCGCTGCGCCAGAAGCGGCAATGAGCCAAACCCGCCGCGACCCAAGGCGATGGATCGGATTGATGGTTTGCCGAGAGCTTGGAGAGACTTGGTACGCCCAAGGGGAATCGAACCCCTGTTCCCGCCGTGAGAGGGCGGTGTCCTGACCGCTAGACGATGGGCGCGTTCAAGAACCGGCGATATAGGCTGACGGCTGGCAAAAAGCAACTAGGCTTAAGGCAGCCTGTCGCGCCGGTGAAATATCCGCTGCAAGCCTAGCGTTTTGACTCGATCAGGTCCCAGAGATTGCCATAGAGATCAGCGAAAACCGCCACAGTGCCATAGGTCTCGTGCCGGGGCGCCTCACGGAATTCGACGCCCTTTTCGAGCATCAGCGCATGGTCACGGGCAAAATCGTCCGTTTCGAGGAACAAAAAGACCCGCCCGCCGGTCTGGTTGCCGATGCTACCCTTTTGCGCATCGCCGGACGCCTCGGCGAGAAGCAGCCGCGCGCCCTGCCCTTCGCCCGGCGTGATCGTGACCCAGCGTTTGCCGCCGCCAAGATCGACATCTTCGGTGAGGACAAAACCCAGCCGGTCGACATACCACGAGATCGCCTCGTCATAATTTGCGACGATAAGCGCGACGGTGACAATGCTGCGGTGTTCGGCAAAGCCGGTCATTTGTTCCTGATCGAAAAACGGCCGATGACGCGGCGCTCGGTGATGTCATAGACGAAGATGGCGCGGCTGCCGTCGGGCAGCTCGGCGTCGATCGACAGGCGATTGCCGGAGAGCGACTGGCTGATCACCCTGGCGCCGACCGGCAGCACGATGTCGCCACTGACCGGCTCGCCTGCCGGCACCTGGACGTCGCTGCTCAGCGGAGGGCTGACAGGCGGTGCATTGCGCGCTTTGTAGACAAGCGCCGCGATCACCACCATAAGGGCGAGGAACAGCAGGCCGAGATTGATGGCGACGAAGCGGACGAGCTTCCTCCGCACCTTTTCGACCTCGGGGTCGAGCGGCTTTTCCTCGTCTTCGTCGGCAAGCGGCCGGGCCATGGCAGCAGATTCCGGAACTGTTTTCGATGAGCGCTCATAACGAAGAGGTCAGACAATTAATAGGGGTCGGACCGATCGTGCTGGAGGCGGGCGCCGATGCGGCCGGCCAGCGGCTCGACCAATGGCTGGCGGCCAGGCTCGGCCCCGACATGTCGCGCAGCCGGGTGCAGATGCTGATAAAGCAGGGCGCCGTCAGGATCGGCGGCAGGCAGGTCGACGAAACGAAGCGCAAGATGGCACAAGGTGACTGCGTGTCGGTTGATATGCCGGAGCCGGAACCGGCGGAGCCGCAAGGCGAAGATATTGCGCTTGATGTCCTCTACGAGGACCGCGAGCTGATCGTCATCAACAAGCCGGCCGGGCTGGTCGTGCATCCCGGCGCGGGCAACTGGACCGGTACGCTGGTCAACGCGCTGATCCATCATTGCGGCGACAGCCTGTCGGGCATCGGCGGGGTGAGACGGCCGGGCATCGTCCATCGCCTCGACAAGGAGACCAGTGGCGTCATGGTCGTCGCCAAGACCGATCGCGCCCACAAGGCGTTGTCGGAGGCCTTTGCCGACCACGGACTGACCGGCGATCTCGAGCGGGCCTATCTGGCGTTGGTCTGGGGCATACCGGCAAGGCCGACCGGAACGGTCGACGCGCCGCTCGGCCGCGCCGCCGACCGGGTACGCCGTGCCGTGGTGCCGCAAGGCCGCGACGATGCGCGCCACGCCATAACGCATTTCACTGTCGTCGAGCGCTTTGGCGAGCAGCAGCAGGAATTCGCCACGGCGAGCCTGGTCGAATGCCGGCTGGAAACCGGTCGCACCCACCAGATACGCGTGCACATGGCCCATATCGGCCATCCGGTGATTGGCGATCCCGAATACGGCCAGGCTTTCCGCACCAAGGCCAATCGGTTGCCCGAGCCCCTAAGGAGCAAGGTAAAGGCGTTTCCGCGACAAGCTTTGCACGCCCGCCTCCTTGCATTTCGGCATCCGGATACCCATTTAGCGATGAGGTTCGAAGCACCGATACCGTGGGACATGGAGGAACTCGTCGACGGCTTCCGCAAGCTCTGAACCAACCACCTGAAAACCTGACCGGCGTTGTTCACTTCAACGTGACACACTGTTTCGTGTTGAACAAATGCCTGTCTTTCTGGTTTTGTTCCTATATATGTCGGTTGGCGCGAATGTGCCTTTGGCATTCGCGCCACATGCCCGCCGCGTTTCGGGGGCATCACTCCAATAGAGAGGGGGCGCTATCATGGCCCAGTCATTACCCAGTATCGTTTCCGGCGAAGGCGGTCTCAGCCGCTACCTGGAAGAAATCCGCCGCTTTCCGATGCTTCAGCCGCAGGAAGAGTACATGCTCGCCAAGCGCTACGCCGAGCATGAGGACACCACGGCTGCGCACAAGCTCGTCACCAGCCACCTTCGGCTCGTCGCCAAGATCGCCATGGGCTATCGCGGCTACGGCCTGCCGATCGGCGAGGTGATCTCGGAAGGCAATGTCGGCCTGATGCAGGCCGTCAAGAAATTCGAACCGGAGCGCGGCTTCCGTCTCGCCACCTATGCGATGTGGTGGATCAAGGCCTCGATCCAGGAATACATCCTGCGCTCGTGGAGCCTGGTCAAGATGGGCACCACCGCCAACCAGAAGCGCCTGTTCTTCAACCTGCGCAAGGTGAAGGGCAAGATCCAGGCGCTCGACGAAGGCGATTTGAAGCCCGATCAGATCACCGAGATCGCCACCCGGCTGAACGTCTCGGAAGCGGAAGTCGTGTCGATGAACCGCCGTCTGTCGGGCGACGCCTCGCTCAATGCGCCCATCCGGGCCAGCGAAGGCGAATCCGGCGAATGGCAGGACTGGCTGGTCGACGACCACGAAAGCCAGGAAGAGATGCTGATCGAGCAGGACGAGCTGGAAAACCGGCGCGGCATGCTGTCGGGCGCTCTTGCCGTGCTCAACGACCGCGAACGCCGCATCTTCGAGGCGCGCCGCCTCGCCGATGAGCCGTTGACGCTGGAAGAGCTGTCGGCCGAGTTCGATATCAGCCGCGAGCGCGTGCGCCAGATCGAGGTGCGCGCCTTCGAGAAGGTGCAGGACGCGGTCAAGGCCGCGGCCAAGCGCCAGACGCAGGCGCTGCGCACCATCGAGGCGCAGCCGGCTGCGTAAGGCCTTCCAAGAGAAACAAATAACGGCGGCGTCAGGTAACTGGCGCCGCCGTTTTTTCTAAGGCGCGTCGCGTTCGACCGGCCTTGTGCGACGCGCTTTAAATTCTTGTCTTTATGCATGTCGTTTTTTCATGCACGTCGTTATCGCAAAACCGCTGCACACTTTTGCGCGACATGCATTAGCGGGTTGCCGGTTCCGCGGCGCCTTCGCGGATGTCCGATCCGCCGCCATAACTGCTCGTAGCCTTGCCATGGCGTCCGCAGACGATCTCATCGATAGCGGCATTGTCGCAATTTTCCCCAAGCCCTGAAAACCGTAACGTTGCAAGCTGGCGGCAATGTTGCGGCGCCGAGCGGGGCATTTCACAACCCGGCGCTTGCGGCAGGCGGGCGCGACAACAATCCGCCGGGGCTGCGCCGGGCAGTTGAGTTCGTCTATTGGAAACGAAAGGCAGTATGACGATGACGATTTCTCCGTTTCTGGCCGCTCTCGGATCCGAAGGTCCGCCAGCCGATCGAGCGAAAGACATGGCCCTGTATGGCTGGCTAATTGGAAGTTGGGAAATGGACTCGGTCCACTACGTCGACGACGGCACAATCCAGAAATGGGATGGCGAATGCCATTTTGGCTGGGTGCTCGAAGGCCGCGCGATTCAGGACGTTTGGATCAGGCCCAAGCGCCCTGCGCCGTCGACGATGTATGGCACGACCTTGCGCATCTTCGATCCTGGGATCGATGGCTGGCACATCATATGGAACGACCCGCTCAACCGTGATCACTCGCGCCAGATCGGCCGGGCCGAGGGTAAGGACATTGTCCAGCTCGGCAATGACTCGCGCGGTCTGAAAACTCGATGGCGTTTCACTGAGATCGCTGCCAACAGCTTCCATTGGATCGGCGAGGAGAGATCTTCCGAGAGCGATCCTTGGCAAATCACGTATGAACATTTGGCCCGCCGAACAAAACCCTGACGCAGGACTGGCTGGCATCCGCGCCGCTCCTCATTCGGCTGCCGCACCTTATCCTCGTAAGTTACCTATCGGAGGCACACATCGCAAAAATCGAATCAGGATCAATAACTTGGATGACCATCTCGGAACGATCAGGGCGGCGCCGAGTTTGAATGGCATTGTAGTGCCAGCGACCCATCTCCTCACAGGCAATCGAGCGGAAATTTCAGATAGCGCCGCCCGTTGGATTCCGGTTCCGGCAGGCGTCCGCCATTCATGTTCACCTGCAGCGCGTGCAGGATCAGCCGCGGCATCGGCAACGTCCTGTCGCGGGCTTGGCGGAGCGCGACGAAGTCGGCTTCCGTCTTGCAGCCGGCAACATGGATGTTGCCGGCTTTCTGCTCCGCGACCGTGCTTTCCCAGCGCGCTTCGCGGTCACCCGGCTGGTAGTCGTGACCGACGAACAGACGTGTCTCGTCCGGCAGTGCCAGAATATCCTGGATCGAGTGCCAGAGCCGCTCGGCGCTGCCGCCGGGAAAGTCTGTCCTTGCGGTGCCGCTGTCCGGCATGAACAGCGTGTCGTGGATGAAGGCGGCGTCGCCGATGACGTAAGTGATCGAGGCCAGCGTATGGCCCGGCGAAAACAGCACTCTTGCCGGAAGGCCGCCGACCGAAAAAGTCGCGCCGTCGGCGAACAGCCTGTCCCATTGCGAACCGTCGGCGGGGAATTCCGGCCAGTTGTAGATCACCTTCCACAATTTCTGGACGTCGATGACCTTTTCACCGATTGCCGTCGGCGCTCCGGTTCTCCCCCTCAGATAATGGGCGGCGGAGAAATGATCGGCATGCGGATGCGTGTCGAGGATCCACTCGACCTCCAGCCCGCTTTCCCTGACGAAGTCGAGCAGGGCGTCGGCGTTTTTCGTTGCCGTTGCACCGGACCTTTCGTCGAAGTCGAGCACCGGATCGATGATGGCGCATTTGCGGGTCGCCATGTCGGCGACCACATACTGGACGGACCCGCTCGGCTTGTCATAGAAGCCGGTGACCTGCGACCTGGCCGATAATGCGTCCAATCCCAGCCTCCTTCGCCCCTCACCACGGCAGGAAGGATTTTCTCCGCCACGGCAAATTAAAGGCATGGTTGTCCGTCAACCAGGCATCGTCAAGCACCCCATGCTCACACGGCCAAGAAAACCAAAAATTCTCTGTGCCGCCTCTGCCTGCTCAGGCAGAAGGCTGCTTGGTTTTCCTGAGATATGGCAGGATCGTCTCATAGGCGCCGAAGCGCTTGATGGCATCCTCATTCGAGACGGCAGCGGTGATGATGACGTCCTCGCCCTGCTTCCAGTTCGCCGGCGTCGCCACCTGGTGCTTGGCGGTCAGCTGCATGGAATCGATGGCGCGCAGGATTTCGTCGAAGTTGCGTCCCGTCGTCATCGGATAGGTGAGAACCAGCTTGATCTTCTTGTCGGGCCCGATGACGTAGACCGAACGCACCGTGGCATTGTCCGCAGGCGTGCGGCCTTCCGAGCTCTCGCCGGCACCCGCCGGCAGCATCTCGTAAAGCTTGGCGACCTTGAGATCCTTGTCGCCGATCAGCGGATAGTTCACCGAATGGCCGGTCGCGGTCTTGATGTCGTTCTGCCACTTCTCATGGCTTTCGACGGGATCGACCGAGATGCCGATGATCTTGACGTTGCGCTTCCTGAACTCGCCTTCGAGCCCGGCCATCGTGCCGAGTTCGGTCGTGCAAACCGGCGTAAAGTTCTTCGGATGGCTGAACAATACCGCCCAGCCGTCGCCGATCCATTCATGGAAGCTGATCGGTCCTTGCGTGGTCTCAGCGGTGAAATCCGGTGCGATGTCGTTGATACGAAGGCTCATGGCGTGTCCCTACCTTGTGAGTGCAGATCGCAGCCGGCGTTGACCGGCGCTGCTTTTGCCTTTCTACCACTCCGGCGTCATCCTTCAAACGGCTGTTGCGCCGGCATCAAGGCCGGCGGCGAAATATTTTCATTGCTTCTCGGCAAATGCAGCAGGAATCTTCGCTGCGCTGGCTCAGGCCTTGCTCACTGCCAGCGTCGTCGCCAGGTCTTCCATGCGCTGGGCCAACGCGCCAAGCGCCCCGGTCAGCACGGAATCGTTCTTGTCGGCCTTGGTCAGTGCGTCGTCGCGCGTCTTGCGCAGCGTCAGCACTTCGCTTTCCATGCCCTTGACCCGCTTTTGCAATTCTGAAAGCTCGTCCATGACCATGATGCCGGCCATCACGGTCAGCCGCTGGTCGCCGATCTCGCCAAAAGAATCCTTCAGATGCGAGACATAGCGGTCGAAGCGCTCGGCAAGATCGATCAGATGCTCTTCCTGGCCCTCGTCGCAGGCCATCCGATACTGCTTGCCGTCGATGGAAACCGTGACTTGTGCCATTGGCCTACCTGTCCAGTACCGCGCGGATGGTTTCCATGGCTGTCACCAGCCTTCGCGACACTTCCTTGTTGGCATCTTCCAGCCGTTCGGCACGAGCCTCGGAATTGTCGAGCTCCTGCGCCAGCCGCGAGCGGTCGGCGTTCATCCGCTGCACTTCGGCCTCGGCTTCCGAATAGTCCCGCTCATGCTCGAGCTTGGCCGCGACGGCGTTTTCCAGCCCTTCGATGGCCTTACCCAGCCTGGCAATGACTTCCTTGAGGGTCGTTTCCCCGGTCATGGCTTTCGTCCTGCGCCCTGCCCATCACCGAATCATCCACGTTCAGAACGCGTTATCGTTGAAACATTACGCGTCGTGTGAACCGCCCGTCAATAAAGCTGTCGCGACTGTCCCCTGCTAACGCTAATGTAAGTCGCGCATGGCCATCACAAGACCGGCAAAAGCACACCGATTTGTTGACTAAAAGGCCGCGCCTGCTATGTGTCGCGCACCCTTTTCAAGGGCTCTCCCAAGGCCCAAACCCCCATTTTGGAGGAAGCATGACCTCGCGCGAACAACATGACCGGATGGCCAATGCGATCCGTTTTCTCGCCATGGACGCCGTCGAGAAGGCAAATTCCGGCCACCCCGGACTGCCCATGGGCTGCGCTGACATCGCCACGGTGCTGTTCACCCGCTTTCTCAAATACGATCCGAAAAACCCGCATTGGCCGGACCGCGACCGCTTTATCCTGTCGGCCGGCCACGGCTCGATGCTGCTCTACTCACTGCTCTATCTGACCGGCTACGAAGACATCACCATCGACCAGATCAAGCAGTTCCGCCAATTGGGGTCGAGGACGGCGGGCCATCCGGAATACGGCCATGCCGCCGGCATTGAGACGACGACAGGCCCACTCGGCCAGGGCCTTGCCAATTCGGTCGGCTTCGCGCTCGGCGAGCGCATCATGAATGCCGCTTTCGGCAACGATCTCGTCGACCACTACACCTATGTACTGGCCGGTGACGGCTGCCTAATGGAAGGCGTATCCCAGGAAGCCATCGCGCTTGCCGGACATCTAAAGCTGAACAAGCTGATCGTCTTCTGGGACAACAACAACATCTCGATCGATGGCCCGGTGTCGCTCGCCGACAACACCGACCAGGTCGCCCGCTTCCAGGCGTCCGGTTGGAACGCCAGCCATATCGACGGCCAGGACCCGGAAGCGATCGCCTATGCCATCGAGGCGGCCCGCCACTCCGACAAGCCGACGATGATTGCCTGCAAGACGACGATCGGCTTCGGCGCACCGACCAAGGCTGGCACCAACAAGGCGCATGGCTCGCCGCTCGGCGCCGAGGAAATCGCCGGCGCCAGAAAATTCTTCGGCTGGGATTCGCCGCCCTTCGAGGTCCCGGCCGACAACCTCGACGCATGGCGTACCGCCGGCCGGACCGGCGTCAAGGCGCGCACCGACTGGGAAAGCCGCCTTGCCAAGGCCGACGCCAAATTGCGCGCAGAGTTCGAACGCCGCATCAGTGGCACGCTGCCGGCCAACTTCGACGCCGTCATTGGCGATTACAAGAAGAAGCTCGCCGCCGACAAGCCGAAGGTCGCCACTCGTAAGTCATCGGAAATGGCGCTGGAGGTCATCAACGGCGCCGTACCCGAAACCATCGGCGGCTCGGCCGATTTGACCGGCTCCAACAACACCAAGACCAGCCAGACCAAGAACATCACTGCCGACGATTACGGCCAGCGCTACGTCCACTACGGCGTTCGCGAGCACGGCATGGCGGCAGCGCTCAACGGGCTGACGCTGCATGGCGGCATTATCGCCTATGGCGGCACTTTCATGTGCTTTTCCGATTATGCCCGTCCGGCGATGCGGCTCGCCTCGCTGATGGGCATCCGCTCGATCTTCGTCATGACCCATGATTCCATCGGCCTTGGCGAAGACGGCCCGACCCATCAGCCGGTCGAGCATCTGGCAGCACTTCGCGCCATTCCGAACCACAATGTCTTCCGCCCGGCCGACGCGGTGGAAACCGCGGAATGCTGGCAGTTGGCCATTGAGTCGGAAAAGACGCCTTCGACATTGGCGCTGACCCGGCAGAACCTGCCGACGGTACGCAACGACTTCGTGGCGGAAAACCTCTCCAGCCGCGGCGCCTATGAACTTGCCGCCGCCAGTGGCGAGGCGGCGGTGACGATCTTCGCTTCGGGCTCCGAGGTCGAGATCGCGCTGGCCGCCCGCGAGGCCTTGGAAAAGCACGGCCACGCGACCCGCGTCGTCTCGGTGCCGTGCTTCGAATTGTTCGACAAGCAGAGCGCCGACTATCGCAGCAGGACGATCGGCAATGCGCCGCTCAAGATTGCCATCGAAGCCGGCATCCGTCAGGGCTGGGATCACTTCATCGGAACCGACGGCATCTTTGTCGGCATGACCGGCTTCGGCGCCTCCGGCACCATCGAACAGCTCTACCCGCATTTCGGCATCACCGCCGAAGCAACGGTGAAGGCGGCGGAAGCCCGTCTGCACGGCAAATGAAGGTGAGCCCCGCCCGGCAAAGGCTGGCATAGCGGTTTTGCCGGGCGGTAGAGCACTAATCGATTTAAATCCAAGCCTCGGCGGCTGGATTCTTTGCCCGTCCGCCGTTATGAAGCTGCGGACTTGATCTTCGGCCTCCAACTCCCAGGGAGAGAACAATGACCGTCAGAGTTGCCATCAACGGATTCGGCCGCATCGGCCGCAACATCCTGCGCGCCATCCATGAATCCGGCCGCAAGGATATCGACGTCGTCGCGGTCAACGATCTCGGCCCGGTCGAGACCAACGCGCATCTGCTGCGCTTCGACAGCGTGCATGGCCGCTTTCCGCATGAGGTGACAGTTGACGGCGACCAGATCATCGTCGGCAAGGAAAAATTCAAGGTCACCGCGATCAAGGATCCGACGCAACTGCCGTGGAAGGAGCTCGGCATCGACATCGCGCTCGAATGCACCGGCATCTTCACCGCTCGCGACAAGGCCGTCGCCCATCTGACCGCCGGTGCCAAGCGCGTTCTCGTCTCCGCTCCGGCAGAGGGCGCCGATCTCACCGTCGTCTATGGCATCAACCACGACAAGCTGACCAAGGACCACATCGTCATCTCGAACGCCTCCTGCACCACCAACTGCCTGGCGCCGCTGGCGGCCGTACTGAATGAGGCCGTCGGCATCGAGAAGGGCATGATGACGACGATCCATTCCTACACCGGCGACCAGCCGACGCTGGACACCATGCACAAGGACCTCTACCGCGCCCGCGCCGCGGCGCTGTCGCAGATTCCGACCTCGACCGGTGCCGCCAAGGCCATCGGCCTGGTACTGCCCGAGCTCAAGGGCAAGCTCGACGGCATCTCCATCCGCGTGCCGACCCCGAACGTCTCGCTCGTCGACTTCAAGTTCATCGCCAAGCGGCCGACCACCGTCCAGGAGATCAATGACGCGGTGATCACCGCCTCGAACGGCAAGCTGAAGGGCATTCTCGCCGTAACCCGTCACCCCAATGTTTCGATCGACTTCAACCACGATCCGCATTCCTCGATCGTGGCGCTCGACCAGACCAAGGTCATGGACGGCAACTTCGTTTCGGTGCTGTCGTGGTACGACAATGAGTGGGGCTTTTCCAACCGCATGGGCGATACCGCCGTCGCCTTCGGCAAGACCATCGCCTGATCGCAGAACCATCTTCTCGACCTGGAAGACGCCCGGCTCAGTTCGGGCGTTTTTCGTTGCAACACCAACCGCCGAGGCAGGCTCCGCTGCTCGGGGATGCCAAAACTTTCGACGATCGGCAGCGTGGGGCAAAAAGCCACGCTGCTGCCTTGTAGCGGCCATGTCTTCGCCCCACTCTCCCGTGATGTCGGAGCATATCGACTAGGGGCGACCAACGAATGGAGCATGGTATCTATCTTGTGACGCTCGTTGGCGCAGCTCTTGTCGTTGCCGCCGCGTTTTCGAGCCTGATCGCCTTCCGTTTCGGCGCCCCTCTCCTGCTGCTGTTTCTCTGCATCGGCCTCGCCACCGGAACCGACGGTCTCGGCATCCATTTCGACAATGCCCGAGTTGCTTATTTTGCCGGCTCATTGGCGCTGGCGGTCATCCTTTTCGATTCCGGCTTCGGCACGCCGCTCAACGCCTTGCGGCAGGCGGCCGGGCCGGCGCTGTCGCTGGCCACATTCGGCGTCCTTTTGACCACCGGGCTCTTCGGCGCCGCAGCCTATTATCTGCTCGACCTGACCTGGCTGGAATCCTTCCTGCTCGGTGCCGCCGTCGCCTCGACCGACGCCGCGGCGGTGTTCTTCCTGCTGCGCGCCGGCGAGATCAATTTGCGCGAGCGCGTGCGGTCCACGCTCGAGGTAGAATCCGGCACCAATGACCCGATCGCCATCTTCCTGACCATCACGCTGGTCGAGGTCATCGCCGCCAACACCCACCCCGAGGCCAAGGTGCTGGTCACCGATCTTGCCGTCGGCTTCCTTGTCAACATGGGGCTCGGCGCAGTCATCGGCATTCTCGGCGGCATGGCCATCGTGCGCCTTGTCGATCGCCTCAATCTCGATCACGGCCTGCTGCCGATCTTCGTGCTGACGCTGTCGCTGATGGTGTTTGCTGCCGCCGGCGCCGTCGGCGGCTCCGGCTTCCTGGCGGTCTATCTCGCAGGCTTGATCGCCGGCAATTCCGATATCCGGGCCGTCACCATCCTCAAGCGCTTTCAGGACGGCATGTCGTGGCTGGCGCAGATCATCATGTTCCTGATCCTTGGCCTGTTCGCAACGCCTTCGCAATTTCCGGCAATCCTGGTGCCGGCAGTGCTGCTCGGCCTGTTCCTGATTTTTGTGGCACGGCCAATCGCGGTCTGGCTCTGCCTGGTGCCATTTCGTCTGCCACGCCCGGAAGTCGCCTTCGTCTCATGGGTCGGCCTGCGTGGCGCGGTGTCGATCCTGCTTGCCATCACGCCGCTGCTCGGCGGCCTTGAGAACGGCCGCCTCATCTTCAACACCGCCTTCATCATCGTGCTGGTCTCGCTGATCATCCAGGGATGGACCGTCGGCCCGCTGGCGCGCCGCCTCGGCCTTATCGTGCCGGCCCGCCTGGGACCGCTCGACAAGGTCGAATTGGAGCTGCCGGGCTCCGCCCATCATGAGCTTCTCGCCTACCGCGTGGCACCCGGCAGCCCGGTGGCGCGCGGCGAACGCATTCCGCGCTGGGCGCGGCCGTCGCTTGTGTTGCGCGACGGACGCTCGATGCGCTTCCAGGACATGGGCCGGCTGGCGGCCGGCGACCATGTCTACATCTTCGTGCCGGACCGCTATCCGCGCCTGCTCGACAAACTGTTCGCCAGCCGTGCCGTGGTCGATCCCGAGGATGCGGACTTCTTCGGCGCCTTCGCCGTCGATCCGTCACGCTCCGCCGAGGAACTGGAGACCGCCTATGCGCCGGGCCTGACCGAAGCGGAACGCAAGCTCAGCATTGGCGACCTGGTCACTACGCGGCTCGGCGGCCACGCCGAATACGCCGACCGCGTGCTGCTCGGTCCGATCGAGTTGATCGTGCGCGACGTCGACGACAAGGGCAGGATCACCGGCCTTGGCCTGTCCTTTGAGCCGACCGCGCCGGTGGCGCGCGTTCCGGTATTCCTCAGCGCCGGTGAAATCCGCGACCGCATCGCCGCCTTCATCCGCAACCGGCGCAAGCCGGCCGAAGCGCAGGCGGTCGAGGCGGCGGCCGAAATGGAACCGGTTCCGCAGCCCGTGGTGGAAAAGACAACTGGCGAAGGCTGACCGCTGTCGACCCGCGGAACCCTGCCGCGAGGCTGAAGAATGGCTCGGCAACTGGCGTGGCGAGCCATATGGTCCGACATCGCCGGAATCCCGATCGCCCGGCTGCGCTAAGGCATCTGGCCGAACAGCCGCCATTCCCCGTGACTGCACGGCGCGCCATAGGGGGGCGCTTTAATTGTTGCGGGCCGCGACGAACTGCGCCGCCTGTTTCAGAAGCGCGGCTTGTTCGCCATAGGGCTCGAGCAGCGCATGAGCCTGGTCGACGAGGCCCTGGAGCTGGTCCCGCGCCCAGCCCGGTCCGTGCAGCGCGACCAGCGTCGCCTTGCCGGCCGCGGCATCCTTGCCGGTCGCCTTGCCCATCTGATGCGCGTCGGCGGTCAGGTCGAGCAAGTCGTCGGCAAGCTGAAAGGCAAGCCCGATCGCCGAGCCGAACTCGGCCAGCCTTTCGCGGTCGCCCGACGGCGCTCCGGCAAGGATAGCGCCCGCTTCGCAGGCAAAGCGGATCAGCGCACCGGTTTTCATCGCCTGAAGCCGGATGATGCCGGCCTCGTCCGGCCGGCTTTGTTCGGCCTCGAGATCAAGCATCTGGCCGCCGACCATGCTTCCCGCCCCGGCGGCGCGGGCCAGTGCCAGCACCAACGCTGCCCTGCGCTCGACCGGCAGCATTGTCGCCTCGTCGGCAAGGATGTCGAAGGCGAGCGTCAGCAAGGCGTCGCCCGCAAGAATGGCGGTCGCCTCATCGAAAGCCCTGTGCACGGTCGGCTGGCCGCGGCGCAGATCGTCGTCGTCCATGGCCGGCAGGTCGTCATGGATGAGCGAATAGCAGTGCACGCATTCGAGCGCCGCCGCGACGCGCAGCGCCGCCTCGCCGTCGGCTGAAAACAACGCAGCACTTTCCATGACCAGGAAGGGACGCAGTCGTTTGCCGCCGTTCAGCACGCCATGTCGCATAGCCGCCATAAGGCGTTCAGGCCGCCCGACCTCGCCTGAAAGCGTCCGTCCGTCGAGCAACCGCCTCAGCAGCGCCTCGAGCGGAACTGCCCGGGCAATAAGTGCAGCTTCGAACGCCATTTGGTCGTCTTTCGTCATGGTCGGGAGCGGTAGCCGACACTCAGACGTTGCGCAAGAAGCCAACCGCCATTATGCCGGGGGCAGGGAGCAGCGCGGACTGGGTGGCTTGGCGGAACCGATCGTCGATCACGAAACCGAAGGGTTGGACATGGCGAGACCGAGACGCGGCAGCCGCATCGGTCTTCAACGCTGGGTCCGGCGCGGCATCGCCGTCGCCGTCGTGCTGGCGCTGGTGCCGGTGGTGCTGACCTTCCTATACCTGCCGCCGTTCGTGCATCCGGTGTCGACATTGATGCTGAAGGACCTGGCGACGTTTTCCGGCTATGATCGGCGCTGGGTTTCCATCGACGATGTCGCGCCGGTGCTGGTATATTCGGTCATCATGTCGGAGGACGGGCAGTTCTGTTTCCATCGCGGCGTCGATCTGGGTGAGTTGCGCGGCGTCGTCGACGATGCGCTCGCCGGCGAGATGACGCGTGGCGCCTCGACCATCACGATGCAGACGGTAAAGAACCTTTATCTATGGTCGCGGCCGTTGGGCTCGGTCCGTAAGGTCGTCGAACTGCCGCTGGCCGTCTATTTCGATGCGGTGCTGTCGAAACGGCGGATCATGGAAATCTACCTCAACATCGCCGAATGGGGACCGGGCATCTACGGCATCGAGGCCGCCGCCCAGCATCATTTCGGCGTCTCGGCAAGACAGCTGTCGCGCCGGCAGGCGGCGCTGCTTGCCGTCACCTTGCCGAACCCGATCGTGCGCAATCCGGCGAAGCCCGGGCCGGGACTGAGGCGGCTTGCCGCGTTGATCGAGCGGCGCGCGGGCCGCGCTGGCGCCTATGTCGGTTGCCTGCGATAGTCTCAAAAAAAAACACGGCGACGCTGGCCAAAACGCCATCGGGCGTGTATAGGCAGCCGACTTTCTCAGATTCCGGCCCCTGATGTGGCCCTTTCACGAGGGCCGCCGGGGCGTTTTGACCATGTAGTGGAGCATATCCATGGCCGTTCCGAAACGAAAAACCTCTCCGTCGAAGCGCGGCATGCGCCGTTCCGCCGACGCACTGAAGGCCCCGACCTATGTCGAGGACAAGAACTCCGGCGAGATGCGCCGTCCGCACCATATCGACCTGAAGACCGGCATGTATCGCGGTCGCCAGGTTCTGGAGCCGAAGGAAAGCTGAGAGAGCTTTCGACGGTTTATGGGTTGCGAAACGACCGGCCATTGGCCGGTCTTTTTGCGTTTGCGACAACTGATCATATCAGCCGGGCCTGACATTGTTGTTTCACGCCGTCTTTGTCCGTGTTTGCTGGTCGCACGAAAATTCTTGACGGCGAACGCCGGCCGCACTCTACAAAGATCAGTCCAACCGGAGCCGCCACATGTTCGGTGCCATCCCGCTGCTGATCGTGCCTTTCATCCTCTACAATCTCGGGCTTCTGGGAATATTCGGCAGCGGCGACGATCCGTGGGCGACCGAAATGTTTTCGGTCCGGATGATGTCGGGTGGGGTGTTCTCTATGACCCTCGGCGATCTCATCGTGCTGATCGCACTGATCTTCTTGTTCGTCGAAGTGGTGAAATCGACGCGCACGACAAACGCCTCGATCATGGATCACCTTTTGTCGACCTTCGTCTTTGTGGCCTATCTGGTCGAGTTCCTGCTGGTGAAGGGCGCCGCCCATTCCGTTTTCTTCATACTGATGATCATAGCGCTGATCGACGTGCTGGCCGGCTTTTCGGTGTCGATGCGGTCGGCCAGCCGCGACATCAACATGAATTAAGGATCCCGGCTCAGCCGGGGTCGGCGCTAAAGCCAGCCGCCTCGATACCGGCGATGGCTGCCGTTTCATCATTGTCGGACGTGTCGCCGGAAATGCCGACGGCGCCGATGATCGTGCCGGCGTTGTCGCGGATCAGCACGCCGCCGACGACCGGCAGGACGCGCCCGCCCGACACGTCGGAGACGCCGGCGATCAGATGCGGACGCTCCTTGGCGAAAGCTTCCACCCGGCGCGAGCCCATGCCGATAGCGAGCGCGCCATAAGCCTTGCCGGCCGACATTTGCGGACGCAGGAACGAGGCGCCGTCCTGACGCTGGAACGCGACCAGATGGGCGCCGGCGTCGAGCACCGAGGCGCCAAGCGGCCTGAGCTTGAGCTCGGCACCCTTGGCAAAGGCGGCGGCGATGATTTCAAGGGCTTTGTCGAGCGTCAGTGCGGTCATGGCGGTCTCCTAAACGCGCCAGTCATCAACCGGCAGAAAGATCCCGGTGAACTGTTTCGCGTGCGAAATGAAGTATGCGTCTGGGAGCGCCGGCTTATTTTTTCTTGGCGCGAGGCTTCTTCACCGGGGCCGGAGGCGCATTGGCCAGGTCTTCCGCTTCCTTGGCGAGGCGCAGCGCCCGCAGCTTGTTGGTCTTGGCCTGGCGAGCGTCGCTCTCAGCGACATATTCCGCCATCGCCTTCTGGCGAACCGTGGCTGCCTCTTCCTGTTTCTTGAAACGCAAATCGGCCCGCGCACGGGCAGTGTCCTTAGAGTTCTCGACCAAGAGCGTTATCCAATCCCGTGAATTATCTTCAGCCCCTTGATAGCAGAGCCAGCCCGCAATTGGGAAAATAAGTTGGTCATGGCGCCGGATCGCAGCCGATGCTCCGCGCGTTGCGGGCGATCACCGCATCGTATCCGGCCTGCAAAGTCGCGCGGACGGTGGGCTCGGATGGAGCAGGAGACGCACCCAGATGCTCGTGGCGCAACTCGTTCATGAACTTATCCCACATCGGCGGGCCGCCCTTTTCCAGAAGCTCGGCACGGATAGAGAGCTCTTCGCTGACCGGCAGCCAGACGCGGCCCCAGGCGCCGAGATGCGCCAGGATCGGCACCAGCGTGATCGCCATTTCGGTCAGACTGTAGATCGCCTTCTGCTTGTGGGAGGGATCATCCGCCTTGGTCAGCATGCCGAGCTCCATCAGCCGCTTCAGTCGGTCGGCGAGGATGTTGGAGGCGATGCCCTCCATCGAGCCGTTGAGCAGTTCGCGAAAGTGGCGTCTGCCGCCGAAGATGATGTCGCGAAGGATGATCAGGCTCCACCGGTCGCCAAATACTTCGAGCGACAGGTTGATGGGGCATCCGGACCGACGATCGATGTTCATGCGAATCTCCAAAACCGGTTGCATTATCGTATCGGTTTTAATATCGTGCAACTGATTGCAAATTGCAATCGGATTGGAAGCCCAGGGAGGAAAGCCATGAAAAAAGCCGAACACCCCGAAATCGTATCCCAGAGGTTTGGCGATCCGGCACATCCGGCGGTATTGTTGATTATGGGCGCCATGGCTTCCATGCTCTGGTGGCCCGAAGCGTTTTGCCGGAAGCTGGCCGGCGAGGGTCGCTTCGTGATCCGCTACGACAATCGAGATACCGGCCGTTCGACCAAATACGCGCGGGGCGAGCCGCCTTATACATTCGACGACATGGCGGACGATGCTATCCGCGTCCTTGACGACCATGGAATCCGAAAGGCGCATGTGGTCGGCATGTCGATGGGCGGCATGATCGCGCAGCTCGTTGCGTTGAAATACCCGTCGCGTGTTACTTCGCTGACGGTGATCAGCAGCTCGCCCCTGGGCATCGACACTTCGCATCTGCCCGGAACCACCGAGGCCTATAGGAAACACTCGGCCGAAGGCGCCAAGGTCGACTGGTCGGACCGTGGCCAAGTGGTCGATTTCATCGTCAAGGACACGCATGCGCTCACCGGTGCCGCGCACTCTTTCGACGAGCAGCGAACGCGAGCTTTCGTCGAACAGGATTATGACCGGTCCGGCGGTTTTCTAAGTGCGACCAATCATTTCATGCTCAAGAGTGGCGAGGACTGGACGGGTCGGCTGCGCGACATGAAAACCCCGCTCCTTGTTATCCACGGCACCGACGATCCCATCTTTCCAGTCGAGCATGGCGCCGCCCTTGCCGACGCGGTCGCCGGTGCAAGGCTGCTCCGGATCGAGGGCGGCGGCCACGAGCTGCATCCCGGCGACTGGGCCGCGATCATCGATGCCATCGTCACCCACAGCCAGGCCAGATAGTACCCGACCTCGACACCGAATTTCCGCGAGACGAACCACCCAAGGAACGACAAACAATGTCCCTGACTATGCATCTTCATCCACTGGCCTCCTTCTGCTGGAAGCCGCTGATCGCGCTCTATGAGAACGACACGCCATTCACATCCGTCGTCGTCGATCTCGGCAATGAACAGTCGCGCGCGGCGTTCCTGAAATTGTGGCCGCTCGGCAAGATGCCGGTACTGCGTGACGAAGCGCTGGACCGGACCGTGCCGGAATCGACGATCGTCATCGAATATCTCAACGCGTATTATCCTGGGCCGGTCGAACTGATCCCCGCCGATCTCGACCTCGCTCGCCAGACCCGGCTCGCCGACCGCTTCTATGACTTCTACGTCCAGGAACCGATGCAGAAGATCGTCGGCGACCGGCTGCGGCCGGAGGGCAAGACCGATCCGTTCGGCGTCGAGCAGGCGCGCACCCAGCTGCGCAGCTCCTACGCCATCATTGAACAGGACATGGCGTCGAGGACATGGGCGGTGGGTGCGAGCTTCACCATGGCCGACTGCGCTGCCGCCCCCGCGCTGTTCTACGCCAACAAGGTCGAGCCGTTCGGAGACGAATATCCTGCCGTCAGGCGCTATCACGACCGGTTGCTGCAACGCCCTTCGGTTGCCCGTGTGATCGAGGAAGCGCAGCCTTATTTCAAGCTCTTCCCCTACAACAATGGCTAGAGTGGTTCATCGTTTCACGGAGACGCCGAACCGCTCTATCTCTTTGTTTTTGCGTAATTTCGGACGGAAAAACCGTTTCACACTTATCCGGGAATTGCTTTAGGCCCGATGCTGCATAGTTGCCGACGCGCTGACGACACCCCTCAGCTTCCGGGTGAACCGAGCTGCTCCGCATCCCAGAACTGGTCGAGCCAGATGTTGAGCTTCAGGAAGCCGGCATTGCTGACCGTATAGACGCGCCTGGTGCCTTCCGGCTTGGCGTTGACCAGCCCGGCATCAAGCAGCACCTTCAGGTGCTGCGAAACGGCCGGGCGGGACACCGGCAAGCCGGATGCCAGTTCGTTGACGGTCTTCGGTCCGCGCCGGAGCTCTTCCAAGAGATGGCGCCGGTTGGGATCGGCAATCGCCATGAAGGCGTCGGAAAGCATCATGCCTTATTTGTGGGGCAAAGCGTCTCGAATCTCAACCGTCGGTTTCAGCTTTTCTGCGCGGGTCGAGCCGCAACGCTTCCGGCGTTACCGAGCGGTCAGCCGGCTGGGTCTTGAAGGCATCGCGGCCTTCGATCGGCACCGGCGCGCGACGGCTGATGCGCAGCAGCGTATAGCCGGCCAGGCTGAGATGCGCGAGCGCAGTAGCCAGGAACAGCCCCTCGGGACGCATCCAGCCCATCAGGCCGGCGGCCACCAGCGGACCGATCATCGTGCCGAAGCCATAAAGCAGCAGCAGGCCGCCCGACACTTTGACGAAGTCCTCCGATCGGGCATGGTCGTTGGCATGCGCCACCGCGATCGAATAGAGCGTGTAGGCAAAGGCGCCGTAGGCGGCGGTGCAGACGATGACGAAGACGCCGGAGCGCGGTTCGAACAGGAAGATGGCGATGGCAAACAGCGCAGCGCCGAAAGCCGCGCCCGCCAGCACGAAACGACGGTCCGTCGTGTCGGAGAGCCGTCCGGCCGGAAGCTGCATGGCGGCGCCGGCAATGACCACGAGGCTCATCATCAGTGCGATCTCGGCTGTCGAGATGCCGATGCGCGCTCCATAGACGGCACCAAGTGTACCCCAGGCGCCGTTGGCGATGCCGATCAGCACGCAGGCGATCGCCGAGACCGGCGAATTGATGTAGAGCCCTTTGACGTCAAGCGACACGTCCTGCAGCGGCTTGGGGTGCGACGCCGTCGAGACCGCCGTCGGGATCAGCGACAGGCAGAACAGAATGCCGGTGATCATGAACAGCGACGCCGATTTCACGTCGCCGCCGGCAACGATCATTTGACCGCCCATGATCGAGGCATAGGTGACCATCATGTAGAGGCCAAAGACGGTGCCGCGGTTTTCGTTGGTGGCCTTCTCGTTCAGCCAGCTTTCGATGACCATGAAGGCGCCGGCCATGGTGAAGCCGGTGAAGGCGCGCAGCAGGATCCAGGTATACTCGTCGATGATCAGGCCGGTGAGCAATGCGACGATCGCTCCCGATGCGGCAAAGGCACCGAAAGCCCTGACATGACCGGCGCGGCGCACGATGCGTGGCGCAAAGAAGCAGCCGGTGACGAAGCCGCCAGCCCAAGCCGTGCCCATCAGGCCGAGCGATGCCGTCGAGAAGCCCTCCACCTGACCGCGCAGCGGCAACAGCAGCCCATGCAGCCCAGATGCCGCCAACAGGAACGCGGTGCCGCGCAGCAGCGAGAGGATCGGTCTGTAGCTTGCGAACATTTTTCAATCCGGCTGGGGGTTTGGGGCACAAGCCTGGAGACAGCGGCATTCGGGCTTTTCGGCGGCGTGCCCGAGCTTTTGGAATTACCCGCAGTACTATCCGCGGCGAAACAGCGCCTCTGCCGCCGACTTGGTGGAGCCCTTGGTCTTGAGCTCGGCTTCCAGCCGGGCAATCTCGTCGCGCAGGATGCCGATCCGCTCGGACAATTCATCGACGGAAAGCAGCGACAGATCCTGCCCGATCTCGTGCGGGCGCGCTTTCTTCTTGGGTTCGTCGTCGAAGATCGCCATCGTCGCTCCTCCGTGATTGCCCATTTGCCTGATTTGCCAATGAGCATACATAGGGCAAGGGTATGGATGCAAATGGCCGGCAAGAGCTGGCACGAGAAACCGGCGAAGCACGACGGGAAAATTCATGGCGAACGCACAGAAAATTCCGGCAAAGATGATGGCGATCGCCATATCGGAACCGGGCGGGCCGCGGGTGCTGAAACCGGAAACCCGCGACGTACCGGTTCCCGGTCCCGGCGAGATCCTGATCCGGGTGCGGGCCGCCGGCGTCAACCGGCCGGACGTGCAGCAGCGCAAGGGCGCCTATCCGCCACCGCCGGGAGCATCGGATCTGCCGGGCCTGGAAGCGGCAGGCGAAGTCGCTGCCCTTGGTGACGAGATATCGCGCTGGCGCGTCGGCGACCGGGTCTGTGCGCTGACGGCGGGCGGCGGCTATGCCGAATATGTCAGAGTGCACGCCGGCAGCGTGCTGCCCCTGCCCGCCGGCTTTACCTACACCGAAGCGGCGGCGCTGCCGGAAAACTACTTCACTGTTTGGCACAATGTCTTCGAGCGCGGTGGCCTGAAGAGCGGCGAGACGCTGCTCGTGCATGGCGGCTCGTCGGGTATCGGCACCACGGCGATCCAGCTTGCTGCCGCTTTCGGCGCCTATGTCATCACCACCGCCGGCAGCAAGGAGAAATGCGAAGCCTGCCTCAAGCTCGGCGCCGACCGGGCGATCAACTACCGCGAGGAGGATTTCGTCGCGGCGGTCAAGGAGGCGACCGAGGGCCGCGGCGCCAACGTGATCCTCGACATGGTCGGCGGCGACTATGTGGCGCGCAACTACGAGGCTGCGGCGCTGGAAGGCCGCATCGTTCAGATCGCCACGCAGGGCGGGGCGGTTGCCAGCGCCGATTTCTCGAAACTCATGGTCAAGCGGCTCGTCCACACCGGCTCGACGCTCAGGCCGCGCACCGTCGAATTCAAGGCGGCAATCGCCGCAGCACTCGAGGCGCATGTGTGGCCGTTGCTCGGCAGGCGCAAGGTGGCGCCCGTCATGGATATGATCTTCCCGCTCAAGGAGGCCTGGCGGGCGCATGAGCGGATGGAAGACGGCGAACATATCGGCAAGATCGTGCTCGACGTCGGCTAGGACGTATCGTCCGAGACGCACGCCCCAACAAGCTGAATGAAAGCTTAATGCTGCAATGCAACAATGCATTGCGGCCATGCAAAAGCGTCTGTTCAATTCCTGAGCAGCGATGCCTATTTACGCGTCATCGAAACGAATGATCCAACGAAATGGAGGACTACCATGAACCCGATCCGCGCTTTCCGTAACTGGCGCATGTACAACGAAACCGTGCGCGAACTGAACCGGCTGAACGCTCGTCAGCTCAACGACCTCGGCATCAACCGCGGCGACATCGAGAGAATCGCCCGCCAGGGGCTTTGATCTCGAGCACGATCCCACCCGCAGACCGGGCGCTGCTTTTCCGCAACGCCGAGCCGCGGTTCGGGATCAAGCCTTAGAAGCCAGAGCCGCAGCAGACGGATTTCCGTCGCCGGTTCCGAGCCCGCCCGACCTTGGTCTGGCGGGCTTTGTCTTTTTGAAGCTTTGATTGCATGGCGTCATGTGCCGACCCTTCGCGGTCTGCTGGTCGCGCTGCCATGCCGTCCCCGACGCACGCCTCCCAAAAACATTGCGAAACGGCGAGCGAGCGGTTATATAGACCGCGATTTTCCCATTTTGGTGGCTCTAAACCACCGCCCGCGCGGGAACGCGGGCGAACGAGAAGGATTTTTATAATGGCCAATACGCTGCTGATGCCAAAGGCGACCGCCGTCTGGCTGGTTGACAACACAGCGCTCTCCTTCGAGCAGATCGCGCAGTTTTGCGGACTGCATCCGCTTGAGGTCAAGGCGATCGCCGACGGCGAGTCGGCGCAAGGCATCAAGGGCATGGACCCGATCATGACCGGCCAGCTCACTCGCGACGAGATCGCGCGCGCCGAGAAGGACCCGAACCACCGGCTGAAGCTCTCCGATCCCAAGGTGCGGGTGCCGGAATCCAAGCGCAAGGGTCCGCGCTACACGCCGTTGTCGAAGCGCCAGGACCGGCCCAACGCCATCCTCTGGCTGGTGCGCAACCATCCGGAGCTCAAGGATGCGCAGATTGCCCGCCTTGTCGGCACGACGAAGTCGACAATCGACCAGATCCGCGACAGAAAGCACTGGAACTCCGCCAATCTCCAGCCGATGGATCCGGTGACACTCGGCCTGACGTCGCAGATCGACCTCGATATGGAAATCAACCGCGCCTCGCGCGGCCGTGAGCAGCCGCAGCCGGTCGGCGATACGCTGCTGCCGGCCGCCTTGACCGAACGGCTGGTGCCGGCGCCCGAAAAGCCGAAGGACGAGGACCGGGAACTCGACGCCAACGCTGTCTTCGCCAAGCTTTCGGCGCTGAAGTCGAAGGACAAGGACGCCGACGAAGAGGAGTAGGTCTCGCATCCAAAACAAAAAGCCCGCTTTCAAGCGGGCTTTTTGTGATCTTCCGTGTCAGCTTCGCGCCGCCCGGTCCGGCGCCATGCCATAATCCTCGCTGCGCTCCACCGCGCGGTAGAAATCGGCGAGCTGCTTGCCGCGCTCCGGCTTGAAGGTGCGGCCGGCGATGACCACCGAGGCGATGCGGTCGATGCGGAAGGCGCGGAAATCGCCGCGCATCTCGCACCAGGCGACCAAGGTCCACACCTTGCCCCAGAACCACAGGCCGAGCGGGCGAATGTCGCGCGCGGTGCTGCGGCCGGCCTCATCCGAATAGTCGATGGTCAGCACCTGACGTTTCTCGATGGACCGCTCGATCAGGTCGATGGCTTCGCGGGCGGCATCGCTTACCACCCACATCGGCGTGTGGATCTCGGTACGGGCGATGCGGTCCTTTTCGGCGTCGGGCAACACGGCGCCTATCTTGACCAGCGCCTCGTCGGCGGCTCGCGCCATGGCCGCGCCGCCAAAGGCGCGCACCATGCGGGCGCCGGCGACCAGCGCGACGATCTCGTCACGCGTGAACATCAGCGGCGGAAGGTCGAAACCCTCCCTCATCATGTAGCCGACACCGGCCTCGCCATCGATCGGCACGCCGGTCGACTGCAGGTCGGCGATGTCGCGATAGATCGTCCGCTCGGAAACCTCGAGCCACGTGCCCAGCTTCTGGGCAGTGACCAGACGGCCACCACGCAGATGCTGCACGATCTGGAAGAGCCTGTCGGCGCGGCGCATCGTATGGTCCCTCGGCGTCTATCGTTCCAGCCCTTCGCGCTTGCGCTGCGCGGCGACGAAGGCCGCGCCGAAGGACAATTTCCTCGTTGTCGGCGTGCTTGCGTCGAGCACCCGCCAGAACGGCGCAATGTCGCTCAGCGCCACGCCACGCTCAAGATCCTCGTTGGCGGCCTCGGCGACGGTGCGCAGATGATAGCCGATGGTGACCGGACATGCCACCTCGGCACCGTGCTCGATGGCGAGAGCGGTGCGCAAAGCACGGATATCCATGTCCATGCCTTCGAGAATGGAGCGGATGAATGCATGGACCTGGCGAGCTGTAGGAACCAGCATCGGCTGCCCTTCGACGACGTCACCGATGGTGCGTGGCGACGGTTTTATGCCGTTGATGCCAGGCGTGTTCAGCCTGTCGTTCCAGCTTTTCATCGATCGTCCTCTCGGCCATCCGTCTCCGGCGGCCATCGCACTATGGCACGAGCCTCCTGACACCATACTGTCAGGAGGCTTCAGCATGCCCATTTCAGCTCGTCGCCAGGTCGCATCCAAACGCCACGCAGAAAGCTTGCCTCAATTGCCGCCATTGCGGCGGTCGCCATACATGTCCGGCCAACCAATATCCTTGCGGATGTCTGCCGGCAGGGTATTCATGAAACGCTGGGTGCGGATCTCGTTGCGCATCGTCCGGATCTTGCCGACATAGTGCTGCACGCTACGCAGAATGGTAAAACC
This sequence comes from Mesorhizobium sp. M0119, assembly GCF_040322615.1. Taxonomy (NCBI): domain Bacteria; kingdom Pseudomonadati; phylum Pseudomonadota; class Alphaproteobacteria; order Hyphomicrobiales; family Phyllobacteriaceae; genus Mesorhizobium; species Mesorhizobium sp. M0119. The sequence goes on along the minus strand of NZ_JAMYTU010000006.1, from coordinate 223,547 downwards.
GTTCATGGCTGGTCTCCTCTCTTTCGATGCAGGCACTATCGCACACCCCTGCTGACAGCAGTCTGTCAGGAGGGTGCAGCTCTCGTGACCGGCATTCCGATTTGTCCACCGAAGTGATCAGGCAGTGCTGAAAAAGAGCCTGCCGCAGTGGAAAGACGGTGATCGCGGGAGCCGCTTTGACAGCCAGCCGCGATGCTGATCAAAGGCTGCATGTCGAAACTTCTCGCGCTCGTCATCATCGCCATGATGGTCATCCAGCTCATCAAACCGCTCGGCTGGCCCGGGCTGAAGCGGCGCAGCGATTTCTGGAAGCTGGCGCTGTTGGCGATGGCGGCGATTTCGATTACGGCGGTGCTCGGGCACTGGACGTAATGCATGTCGCGCAAAAGTGTGCAGCGATTTTGCGCCAACGACATGCATAAAAACAAGAATCTGAAGCGCGTCGGATGGGGCCAATCGAACGCGACGCGCTTTAGTGCGGGCGACCCGCTACGCGACGCCCGGTTCGTTGCCAATCATCAGGCTGACCAGATGTTCCGCCCAGGCTCGGTAGCCGGCTTCCGAAGCATGAAATCCATCCGATGCGAAGCCGGCATCGGCATCGGTGATCGGCAGGCGGGGCGCCGGTATGGCGCCGCGCTCGAGGCAAAGGCGCTCGCCCATCCGGTTCATTTCGACGGCGCGGATTTCGAGGATCTTGCCGAGCAGCGGCGGCATTGCCGGAGCCCGGGTGAACTCCAGCACCGGCGACCACACGACGCGCGCCTCCGGCCATTTGGCGCGCAGCGCGTAGAGCAGGCCGCCAAACTCGCGCTTGAAGCGCGGTACCGAATGAAAATTCTTGGTGTCGTTGGTGCCGATGGCCAGCACGATATGCGTCCACGGATCGGCCGATAGATTGGGCAGCACATGATCGCGGATCTGGCCAGAGGTTGCCGAGTTGAAGCCGGCTGCCCGCCAGCGCACGGTGCGGCCGGTGCGTTGCGCAATCAGAACGGCCAGTTGCGCGGCCAATCCGTTTTCGGAATTGCCGATGCCTACCGAGGCGGCGGAGGAATCGCCAAGCACCAGAACCGAGATTGCTGGCGCCAGGCCAGATATCTCGTGCATGACCGGACCTTGTGCCGGCAGCATGCGGGTGGTGCGGCGACGCACGCCAAGTCCTTGCCAGACATAAACCGGAAAGGCGAGCCAGGTGAGAAGGGTCGGAAAGCGCCGCATGGCAAGTCCTCCCTTTTAGGGCATAGCGAACAGCACTTAGCGCATGTTGGGCCGAAGGCGAAAGACCTTGGGTCGACCGCCCGTCGTCAATGGCAGCAGCTGTCCTGCATCTCGGGCGTGTCCGCATATTCGTCGTGCAGCCGCACCCAGTCCATCAGGCTATGATGCGGGCCAGTTTCGTTGCGGCCTTTCGGCGTCAGATCGAGATAGTGATAGGCGCCGATCAGCGGATCGCCGCCTCTGGAGCGCGAGATAAAAGTCAGGAAGATGTCACCTTTCTCGTCGCGATAGAACACGCTGGTGCCGGGAAGGTCCTTCGATCTCCGCGCACGCCGCTCGAAATTGTAGGTCGTGTCGCCGGCCGCGATCTGCTTGTCGGTGAATGACACCTGCATATCGAAGTTGAAGTCCGAGGCGTAGGACGACACCCAGTCGAATTTCCAGCCCATGCGCTGCTTGTAAGGCAGCAATTCGGCCAATGGCGCCCGTGCTACCACGACAAGTGAGACATCGTGGTGCCTGAGATGCTGGTTGGCGCCGTCGATATGATCGGCAAGGAATGAGCAGCCTTCGCAGCGATAATCGGCGCCCGGCCCGAACATGAAATGGTAGACGATCAGCTGGCTGTTGCCGCCAAACAGGTCAGGCAGTTTCTTTGGCCCTTGCTCGGTCTCGAAGACGTAGTCCTTACGGATCTTCAGCCACGGCAGTTCGCGGCGTTCGGCGGCGACGCGATCGCGAAAGCGCGTCAATTCCTTTTCGCGCGCCAGATGCGCCTTGTGCGCCCGAAACCAGTCTTCCTGCGAAACGGTCTTGTTGTTTGGCATCGGTCTGCTCCTCTTTTCACGGAGGACGTTCGGCAGCGACGAATGCCGACACCGAGCTGCATTTCAGTTGCAAGAAATTGCAGCCATTGCTGCTTTCAAACAAAAACCCGGGCACGTGGCCCGGGTCGGGAGAAACGCAAGATGTTTTCGGTCAGGCGGCTTGCTCAAGCGTCGGTTGCCATTGTCCAAGCGCTGCCAGATGGTTCATGTGGGCGCGATGGGCGAAGGCGGCCTGCGCGGCGGCGACGTTTGCCGCCTTGCCGCTCCAGGCCTTCTGCGGAGCGGCCTGCAAGGCGCGGCCGTAGGAGAAGGTCAGCTTCCATGGATGCGGGCCGATTGCGTTGATTGCATTGAGGTTGGCTGTCGCTTGCTCGTCCGTTTGTCCGCCCGAAAGGAAGGCGATGCCTCCAATCGCGGCCGGCACCGTCTCGCGGAACAGTTTTATGGTCTTTTCGGCGACTTCCTCGGGACTGCTGACCTTGCCCGATTTCTTGCCGGCGAGGACCATGTTCGGTTTCAGGATGGTGCCTTCGAGCACGACGCGGGCCGTATAGAGCTCGGTGTACAACTTTGTCAGTATCGCCTTGCTGATGTCGTAGCAGGTGTCGATGTCGTGGGCGCCGTCCATCAGCACCTCCGGCTCGACGATCGGCACGATGCCGGCCTCCTGGCAAAGTGCGGCGTAACGGGCGAGCGCATGGGCGTTCGAGCCGACCGAGGTGGCGGAAGGCACGCCCTTGGCAACATCGATGTCGATCACCGCGCGCCATTTGGCAAAGCGGGCGCCAAGCTTGTAATAGTCGGCGAGGCGTTCGCGCAGGCCGTCCAGGCCTTCGGTGATGGTGTCGCCGGGAAAGCCGGCCAGCGGTTTGGCGCCGGCGTCGACCTTGATGCCGGGGATAGCGCCTGATGCCTTGATGATGTCGACCAGCGGTGTGCCGTCGGCGGCCTTCTGGTGAATGGTCTCGTCGTAGAGGATGACGCCGGAAATGTACTTGGTCATTGCATCGCTGGCGCGGAACATCATCTCGCGATAGTCGCGGCGGCTGTCGGCGGTCGACTCGACGCCGATGACGTCGAAGCGCTTCTTGATGGTGCCGGAGCTCTCGTCGGCAGCCAGCAGGCCCTTGCCATTGGCCACCATCGCGGCGGCAATGTCCTCGAGACGTTCGCTCATCGTGCTTCTCCTGAAAGAATTGATCCGCGCCCAGCAGACCACCAGAGCAACGCAGGTTCAAGTCGAACCAATTCGCCAAACAAGCGCGAATCGATTGAAAGTCGCGGGCGCACTCCTTCGCACTGCCATTGCTGCCGCAGTTAGCGCTTCAAGACGTCGACGCCGGGCAAGGGCTTGCCTTCCATCCATTCGAGGAAAGCGCCGCCGGCCGTCGAGACATAAGTAAAGTCGTCGCTGACGCCGGCATGGTTGAGCGCGGCCACCGTGTCGCCGCCGCCAGCGACCGAGACCAGTCTGCCGGCCTTGGTGCGCGCTGCCGCGTGCCTGGCCGTCGCCACCGTTGCGTGGTCGAATGGCTCGATCTCGAAGGCGCCGAGCGGCCCGTTCCAGACCAGGGTCGCGGCGCGGTCGATCCATTCGGCAATGGTTTTCACGGTCTTTGCACCGACATCCAGGATCATGCCGTCGGCCGGCACGTCTGCTATGGCGACGGTCTCGTTGGCGGCGCCGGCCTTGAACTCCCTGGCGACAACGCCGTCGGCGGGCAGGATGATGGCGCAGCCGGCCTCGGCCGCCTCGATCATGATCTGCTTGGCGGTGGTCGCGAGATCATGCTCGCACAAGGATTTCCCGACGTCGGTGCCGCGTGCCGCGAGAAACGTGTTGGCCATGCCGCCGCCGATGACCAGCGTGTCGACCTTCTTCACCAGGTTCATCAACAGGTCGATCTTGGTCGAGACCTTGGCCCCGCCGACGATGGCGACAACCGGACGGACGGGATTGCCAAGACCCTTTTCCAACGCGTCGAGCTCGGCCTGCATGGTACGGCCGGCGAAGGCCGGCAGCACATGCGCCAGCCCTTCCGTCGACGAGTGGGCGCGGTGCGCGGCGGAGAAGGCGTCGTTGACGAAAATGTCGCCGTTGGCGGCGAGCTTTTCGGTGAAGGCCGGGTCGTTCTGCTCCTCGCCCTTATGGAAGCGGGTGTTCTCGAGCAGCAGTACGTCGCCGCTCTCCATGGCGGCAACGGCGCTCGCCGCCTTGTCGCCGATGCAGTCGGCGGCAAAGCCAACCGGACGACCGAGCACGTCTGCCGTCGCCTTGGCGATCGGTTCGAGCGAGAATTCCGGCGTCGGTCCATCCTTGGGCCGGCCGAAATGGGCAAGCAGGATGACCTTGGCTCCCCTGCCGGAGAGCTCGGCGATGGTCGGCGCAATGCGCTCGATACGGGTGGCGTCGGTGACCTTGCCCTCGGTGACGGGAACGTTGAGGTCGACACGCACCAGCACACGCTTGCCGCTGATATTGCCGATGTCGTCCAGTGTCTTGAAGTCGGCCATGCTGATCCCTTTCGCGAAAAATCGCGGGGACCTTACCCCGCATCGACGACGATGCAAGACCTGCCTAAGGGTTCACCGAAAATATGATTCACGTGTCGAGGACGAAGTGCCCGCGGGGAGCGAGATGGGCAGCAACGACGCGAAACGCACCGACTTGTGGCTTATCGATTGCGGACCACGATGCACGCGCCGCCCACGCTGTGCAGTTTCTGGCAAATATCGTCGGCCCTGGCTTTGGTGTCGGCGCCGATCCGCACCGCATAGATGCCGCGCCTGCCAATCGGTGTGCGCACCCGGCTGACCACCGGATCGCGACCGCTGAGCAAGGCTGGAAACCGGCGCTTCACGTTGCTCCACTGATTGAGCGCCGCGGCGCGACGGAAATTGCCGGCCACCTGCACGCCCCACGGCTTGATGTTGATCGACGACATCGGCACGGTTCTGGACATGATCACCGGCAGCTCGCGGCAAGCGGCAGCGAAACTCGCCTTCTTGTCGAGCGGCCGGATGACGCCGGCATACGCGGCATCGGTGAACTTGTCGGCCGGCTCGCCCATGACGTCCAAAACGTAGCTTTCGGTCTCCATCGGGAGGAATCCGCCGGAATTCAGCCAGCGCGTCACCCGGTTCTCGCCGGCATTGTAGGCTGCGGCGGCGAGGCCGAGATTGCCGAAACCGGATTTCATTTCGGCGAGGTATTTTGCCGAGGCCGGGATCGCCTGTTCGATGTCGAAGGAATTGGCGAGCCCGCGCATCTTGGCGGTACCCGGCATGAATTGGGCGATACCCTCCGCGCCGACGGGGCTGACCGCATTGGGATCGAAACGGCTTTCCTTCCAGATCAGCCGAGCAAAGAAATCCCTGGGCAGGCCGTTCTGGTCGGCATGCGTCTCGATAAGATCGCAAACTCGATCGATCAGCTTCTGCTTGGCGGGCCGCGGCGGATCGGCCTGGACGGCTGTCGCCCAGCCCAGCCCGCAAATGACAACCAGCGTCGCCCCAAGCAAACGCCGCATAGAACTACTCCGCCGCGGCTTTGCCGTGTTGCCCAAATCGCCGTTCGATGTAGTCGGAAACCATTTTCTCGAAATCCGCGGCGATCGACGGGCCGCGCAGCGTCGCCGCCTTCTTGCCGTCGACGAAAACCGGGGCGGTCGGCGTCTCGCCGGTGCCGGGCAGCGAAATGCCGATATCGGCATGTTTGGATTCGCCCGGACCGTTGACGATGCAACCCATCACCGCGACTTTGAGGTTCTCGACGCCGGGATATTGTTCGCGCCACACCGGCATGTTCTTGCGCAGGTCGGCCTGGATGTTCTGGGCAAGCTCCTGGAACACGGTCGAGGTCGTGCGGCCGCAGCCCGGGCAGGCGGCGACGATCGGCACGAACTGCCGGAAGCCCATGGTTTGCAGCAGTTCTTGCGACACCTGCACCTCGCGCGTGCGGTCGCCGTTCGGCTCCGGCGTCAGCGAGATGCGGATGGTGTCGCCGATGCCTTGCTGGAGCAGGATGCCTATGGCCGCGGACGAGGCGACGATGCCTTTCGAGCCCATGCCCGCCTCCGTCAGGCCGAGGTGCAGCGCATGGTCGGAACGGGTGGCAAGCTCGGTGTAGACGGCGATCAGATCCTGCACGCCGCTGACTTTGGCCGATAGGATGATTTTCTCGCGGGCAAGGCCAATCTCTTCGGCCATTTCGGCCGACAGGATCGCCGACTGCACGATTGCCTCGCGCGTCACTTCCTGTGCGGTCAGCGGAAAGCCCTGGGCCTGGTTGTCGTCCATTAGCCGGGTTAGCAGCTCCTGGTCGAGCGAACCCCAATTGACGCCGATACGCACCGGTTTGTCGTATCGGATCGCCATCTCGACGATCGCCGCGAACTGCCGGTCTTTCTTGTCCTTGAAGCCGACATTGCCTGGGTTGATGCGGTATTTGGCCAGTGCCTCGGCGCAGGCCGGATGATCGGCCAGGAGCTTGTGGCCGATATAATGGAAATCGCCGACCAGCGGCACGTCGATGCCGAGCCGTTCCAGCCGCTCGCGGATGGCCGGTACGGCGGCAGCGCTTTCGTCGCGATCGACGGTTATGCGCACGATCTCGGAGCCGGCGCGATGCAGCGCCGCCACCTGCGCGACCGTCTGGTCGACATCGGCCGTGTCGGTGTTGGTCATCGACTGAACGACGACCGGCGCGCCGCCACCGACCATCACGCCGCCGACATCGACACCGACCGACCTGCGGCGTGGGAAGGGTGAGGAAAAATATCCGGTCATGCCGGCTGCCTTTGATCTTGAAGGTCCGGGCATGAGGTGGAGGAGCAAAGATGGCTTGTCAATGGCGACTGGCGCGCAGGCCTAGCAAATCGGTAATGACAAGACGGCAGCTGCCGCAAATCCACGAGTGTTTCCGGCAGCATAGCGATGCCACCGGAAAGATCGCGCGCCGGGCGGCGCTGCTAGTCCTGGAAGGGCTTCAGTGCGTCGTCGGTTTCGCCTTCAGTTTTTCAATCTCGTCCTTGAGCGCCAGCTTGCGCCGCTTGAGATTCACGATTTCGAGGTCGTCTACCGATGGATGGGTCATCGCATCGTCGATTTCCCGTTCGATGTCGCCGTGTTTCCGCTGCAGCTCATCAAGATGGGATGCAAGAGACATGATTGGTTCTCCCTTTCATGGTTTCCTCGATTGCAGCCGCCAAGGTACGTCCACCGCAGGCTCGCTTCTGTGACGGCATAATGACAGTTTGCCACCATCGAGCACCGATGTCGAATGCTGCGTGGTAGCATTCCACGACAATATGAAATGTGGTATGGGCTGCGCGCCGGTGCAAGAAGACCCCCGGTCCCGCCCAATCAGGCCCATAGTTTGGGCGCCGCAGACGTGCAGACGGTAAAGATGTCCGATCAGGAACAGGCAGATATCCGCCTCGAATATTCCCGGCTGAAGCAGGAACACGCCGATTTCGACGCGGCCATCAACGCGATGATCGCCGTGAATTGCGACCCGCTGCAGATCCAGCGCATGAAGAAAAAGAAGCTTTTCCTGAAGGACAGGCTGATGGCGCTGGAAGACAAGATCATTCCAGACATTATTGCTTGAACGAACGCCATTGCTTGAACGAACGCCGGCGCCGGCCTGCTGGAAAGGCGGCTATGCCGCGATCGAAAGCCGTGCGGCGCGCTCGCGCAACAGCGCTATCAGATCGTCGGTCTTTTCGGTCGAGGTATCGATGGGAACCACCAGGCACATCGTCGCCTCGACCCTGCCCGGCGCTGAAAAGACCGGCGCGGCCAGGCATTTTGTGTAGGCATCGACAAGGCCGGAGGTGACGCAGTAGCCGGCCGATTTGGCGACGGCGATGTCGGCTATGAAGTCGTCGAGCCGCAACCTGCGGCCGTCCGGCAGTACGAGATCGTCTTCCGAGACCATATCCTCGATCGCCGCCCTGTCGAAGCCGGCGAGGAGCAGCCGCCCGGACGCTGTCCAGGGAAGCGGTATTTGCAGACCCGTCGCCGAGCTGATCCTGAATGGCCTCGTTCCCGGGCTTGAATGGACGATGGTGTAGCGGCCGCTTTGCAGCATGCACAACTCCGAGGTCTCGCCGGTCTCGCGCGACAAATGGTCGACTTCCTGGCGCCCCCGCCTGAGCAGGTCGTTGCCCCGTACATAGTCCATTCCGTAGAGATAAAGCTTCTTTCCGAAATAGACCCGATTGCCGTCTCCGGCCATCTCCAGCAGGCCAGCGTCGACCAGTGAGCGCACAAGCGTGTAGGTCGTCGAACGCGGCGCGTTCACCCCCTTGGCAAGATCGCCAATGCCGATTGCGCGCTGGGTCGCGTGAAGAAACTCCAGAATCTGGAGGACCCGGTTGAGGCCCTTCTCCCGGGAACCCGAATTCTTGTCCTCGTCCAGACCGACGTCCGATCGAGCGGCCAAGGCATTGCCATCTTGCATTATCGATTCCTGATGTTAATCTGTCTTGTACAGAGTACAGCAGTCTCTTGTAAGGGACAATGATGCCAGTTGCAACCGATGCTGTATTGCTGGTCCAAAGGGGAACACAACACGAGAGGAGGTCGTCGTGAACGACACATCCAAAAGGCGTGAATTTCTGAAACTGGGAATGGCCGGGCTTGCAACGGCCGGAGTGATGAGCGTCGCTACCGCGGTCGACGTTCGGAAAGCGGCGGCCCAGGCAGCGCCCGACAGCCTGCTGCGCACCGTTCTCGAGCGCGGCAAGGTGATCGTCGGCACCGGCAGTACCAATGCGCCCTGGCATTTCGAGAACGACGCCGGCGAACTGGTCGGCATGGACATCACCATGGGTCGCATTCTCGCCAAGGGGCTTTTCGACGATCCGACCAAAGTGGAATTCGTCATGCAGGATCCGGCTCAGCGCATTCCAAACGTGACCACCAACAAGGTCGACATCACCATCCAGTTCATGACCATGACCGCCCAGCGCTCGCAGCTGATCCACTTCTCCAGGCCCTACTACGTCGAAGGCATCGCCTTGCTGACCCTTCCGAACGCCGAAAACAAGACCTTCGACAAGCTGCTTGCCGGCGGTTCGGCGACCCGGATTTCCATCCTGCAAAACGTCGATGCCGAGGCAAACGTGCATATCGTCCTGCCGGAGTCGCAGGTAATGCAGATAGACACGCAGGCCAATGTGCTGCAGGCACTGGAATCGAAGCGCGTCGACGCCGCCGCGGTCGATCTGTCAACGGTGCGCTGGCTCGCCTCGCGCAATCCGGATAAGTACTTCGATGCCGGCAAGAGCTGGTTCTCGATGCTTTATGGTGCCGCGCTGCGGCAGGGCGACCTCGACTGGCTGACCTTCGTCAACCAGACCTTCACCATCGCCATGTTCGGCCATGAAACGGCACTCTACGACGCTGCGTTCAAGGATTATTTCGGACAGGAGCCGCCGGCGCGCCATCCCGGTTTCCCGGTCATCTGATGCAAGAAGGCGGAAGGACAACGTCCTTCCGCCCTCTCTCTCATCACAGCCCTCCATGACGAGGACGCATGGGTTATACCCTCAACTTCAACCTGATCTGGCGGCATTTCGACAAGCTCTGGGGCGGACTGCTGCTCAGCCTCGAGCTGGCCGTAATCTCGATCGCGATCGGCATCGTCATCGGGCTCGTTCTGGCGGTCTGGTACGTGTCGGCCGGACGTGCGGTGCGGACCATCATCGCGGGCTATGTCGAGTTCATCCGCAACGTGCCGCTGATCCTGCTCGTCTATCTGGTCTTCTACGGCTTGCCGACGGTGGTCGACATTGCCTACAGCGCGCAAACCTCATTCATTGCCACGCTGTCGCTCTACAGCGGCGCCTACCTGGTCGAGGTGTTTCGCTCGGGGCTTGAGGCGGTGCCGCGCGGGCAGCTCGACGCCGGCAAGGCAATCGGCCTGACGTCATGGCAAAGGCTGCTCCATGTGCGCCTGCCGACGATGCTGCGCATAACCCTGCCGGCGCTTTCCAACACATTCATATCGCTCTTCAAGGATACGTCGGTGGCGTCGGTCATCTCGGTACCCGAACTCACCTATGGCGCCCAGTGGATCAACTTCAACACGTTCCGCATTGTCGAGGTCTATCTGGTGGTGACTGCGATGTACCTGTTGACCGGCTACGCGCTGCTTTTCGCGCTGCGACTGGTCGAGCGCCGGTTCAAGGCGGCGCGCTGACATGCTGAGCCAGATCATCTACGCCTTGCCGTTCCTCGCCGAAGGCTTTGCCGTAACCTTGTGGGTGTCGCTGCTGGTCGTGGTGTTATCGCTCATCGCCGGCGTGCTGATGGGCGTCGGCCTTGTCTATGGTCCGGCTCCGCTGCGCTGGGCAGTGCGCATCTTCAGCGACACCATACGCGGCATTCCGATCCTGGTGCTGATCTTCTTCGTCTATTACGGCCTGCCCGCGGTGGGGCTGCATCTGGAATCCTTTTGGGCGGCCGTACTCGCCCTCACCCTGTTCAAGACCGCACAGGTCGTCGAATATTTACGCGGCGCCGTCGGCTCGATTCCCAAGGGTCAGTCCGAGGCGGCGATGGCGATCGGACTGACTTTTCGCCAGCGGCTGGCCTACGTCATTTTTCCGCAGGCGTTCAGGCGCTTCCTGCCACCCTGGATCAATGGCGTCACCGACGCGGTGAAGGGCAGCGCGCTGGTCTCGCTGCTCGGCATCACCGACCTCATGCAGGCAATCAACCAGGTCATCGGCCGCACCTATGAGGCGATGCCGCTCTACATTCTCGGCGCGCTCGTCTACTTCGCCGTCAACTACGCCCTCTCCTTGGCCAGCCGGCGCCTGGAGCGGCGTTTCTCCTTCATCCGGGAATAGCAAGATGTCCAACGCCTCGCACCAGAATCCGGCACTTCTCGATGTCACCGAGGTTTCCAAAGCCTTTGGATCCGTCGAGGTCCTGCGCTCCGTCAGCCTGCAGGTGACACGCGGCGAGGTGGTGACGGTCATCGGCCCCTCCGGCAGCGGCAAGACCACGCTGCTGCGCTGCGTCAACTTCCTGGAGAGCTACGACAGCGGCTCGATCCGTATCGATGGCAAGGAGGTCGGCTATCGCGAGACGGGAACACACCAGCGACGCAGCGAGCGCGACCTGGCGGCGATGCGAGCCGAGACCGGAATGGTGTTCCAGAGCTTCAATCTGTTTCCGCATTTGACTGCGGCCGGCAACATCATGCTTGGTCTGCGCAAGGTGCGCGGCAAGAGCAATGCCGAGGCCCGCACCATTGCCGAGCACTGGCTCGGCCGAGTCGGCCTCGCCCACAAGGCCGACAGTCTGCCGGCCGAGCTTTCCGGCGGCCAGCAGCAGCGCGTCGGCATCGCCCGCGCCGTGGCGATGGAGCCGAAGATATTGCTTCTCGACGAGATAACCTCGGCCCTCGACCCGGAACTGGTTGGCGAGGTGCTCGAGGTCGTGCGCAGCCTCGCCGAAGACGGCATGACGATGCTGATGGTCACGCATGAAATGGCTTTTGCGCGCGACGCATCGAGCCGCATCGTTTTCATGGCGGATGGCGGCGTCAGCGCCGTCGGACCACCCGCCGAGATTCTGGCGGCGGGGTTCGACAATGAACGCCTTCGCAGTTTCCTGGCGCGGTTTCGCGCCTCGCATTTTTGACATCGGACGGCGAAAGCTGTCGCAAGGAGCTTTTATGACGCCTTACATCCGGCTCGCGGAATTGGGCCTGACACTGCCCGAGCCGCCGAAGCCCATCGCCAACTTCGTCACCTATGCCGAGAGCGGACGGCTGATCTTCCTCTCCGGCCAGGGGCCGTTGCGCGCCGACGGCGCGCTCTGCACCGGCAAGGTCGGCGAGGATGTCAGCGTGGAGGAGGCCTACGATCATGCCCGTCTGACCGGCCTGAACCTGCTCGCCGTCATGCATGCGGCGGCCGGCGACCTCGGCCGCATCGTGCGCGTCGTCAAGCTGCTTGGCTTTGTCAATGCGACGCCGACATTCAGCGAGCACCCCAAGGTGGTGAATGGCTGTTCCGATCTTTTCGCCGCCGTCTTTGATACGCTTGGCGGACATGCCCGTTCCGCGATCGGTGTCGGCTCGCTGCCGGGCAACATCACAGTTGAAATCGAGGCGGTCGTCGAGATCGCCGCTTGAAAGCTTTCGAAACAGGATCTGCAGAGATGACGACCTATGCCGCTGACCGTTCCAACACGACAATCCGCGAACGGCTCGGCCTTCGCCCGATCATCAATGTTTCCGGCACGATGACGGCGCTCGGCGCTTCGATCATCGTTCCCGAGGCGATCGCCGCAATGTCGGAAATCGCCTCGCAATGGGTCGAGATGGACGATCTGCAGCGCGCCGCAAGTACTGTGATTGCACGCCTCACCGGCGGCGAGGCCGGCTTTATCACCGCGTGCTGCGCCAGCGGCATAACCATGGCGATTGCCGGCGCGATGACCGGAACCAGCCTTCTTGCGATCGAGCGGCTGCCGGACGATACCGAGGGCCTCAAATCGGAGGTCATCGTCCAGCTTGGCCATATCGTCAATTATGGCGCGCCGATCGACCAGTCGATCCGGCTTGCCGGAGCCACGGCAGTGCCTGCCGGCACGGTCAGCGTCACCCAGGACTATCATGTTGCCGAGGCGATCCGGGACCGGACGGCGGCAGCCCTCTACGTCGTTGCGCACCACACCGTGCAATACGGCATGCTCTCGCTCGAGGAGTTCTGCGAGATTTGCCACGCCAGGGGCGTGCCGGTGATCGTCGACGCCGCCTCGGAATACGATTTGCGCGGCTTTCTGGCGCGCGGCGCCGACATTGTCGTCTACAGCGGGCACAAATTTCTCTCAGGGCCGACAAGCGGCATCGTCACCGGGCGCAAGGATCTGGTGCGGGCCGCCTATCTGCAGAATCGTGGCGTCGCGCGCGCCATGAAGGTCGGCAAGGAGAGCATTGCCGGCACCATGGCAGCCCTGGAAGCCTGGGAACAGCGCGACCATGCCGGCATTCGCCAGCGGGAAGAAGCCGCACTGCTTCTGTGGCAAGGCGCATTGCAGGGCCTGCCCGGCATCGAGACACGTATCATTCCAGATCCGACCGGAAATCCTCTCGACCGCCTGCAGGTGTTTGTTGCACCGGAAAGCCGCTTCACCGCCGCCGGCCTCGCCTCGGCGCTCGCCGCGGGTTCGCCGCCCGTGATCGTGCGCAACCACGAGGTCGAGCGCGGTCACTTCTTCCTTGATCCGTGCAATCTCCATGCCGGCGAGGCGGAGATCGTCGCCGAACGCCTGCGGGCTATATTGAGCGCTGCCGATCGGCCCGCGGATGCGATGAAACCCGCTCGCAAGCAGTCCGCCGGAGCGTTGCGCTGGCCTGACTAGACATCGGCAGAGCGTGGTCGAGCCAGTGCCCTCCAGCGCCGGCTTCGCATCGGGCCAGTGCGCCATCACGGCACTGTGAATGACCTTTTGGGCGTCGGGCGGAATAAACCACCCCGCCCGTTGGTCTCCCAAGCAGACGCCATTTCCAGCGTTGCAGGAGACCGGTATGACCCACCACCACGACAATGAAGCTGACGGCATCAGCCGCCGTCATGCACTGGAATGCATGATCTGGGCCGGCACGGGAGTGCTTTGGACGATTTCGGCCGGCGTGCCGGTTTCGCTCAGCCTGCTCGGTGCGGCGGAAGCCGCAGAGGCCTTGGCCACCGGCTTCACTTTCCTCCAGATCTCCGACAGCCACATCGGCTTCGACAAGGCTGCCAACCCGCACGCTATCGACACGCTGAAGGAGGCCATGGGCAAGATCCAGGCGCTGCCGCAAAAGCCCGCTTTCATGATCCACACCGGCGACATCACCCATCTGTCGAAGGCCGCTCAGTTCGACAACGCTGCCCAGATCATCGGCGGCGCAGGCTTCGACGTGCATTATGTGCCAGGTGAGCACGACCTGATCGATGACGGCAATGGCCAGGCCTATCTCGACCGCTACGGCAAGGGCACCAAGGGCGCCGGCTGGTATTCGTTCGACCAGAACGGCGTCCATTTCATTGGGCTGGTCAACGTCGTCAACCTGAAGGCTGGCGGGCTCGGCAATCTCGGCGCCGACCAGTTGGCATGGTTGGCCGATGATCTGAAGGCGGTCACCGCCTCGACGCCAATCGTCGTCTTTGCCCACATCCCGCTATGGGCTGTTTATCCCGAATGGGGCTGGGGCACCGACGACGCGGCGCAGGCCTTGGCCCTGCTCAAGCGCTTCGGCTCTGTCACCGTACTCAACGGCCATATCCACCAGATCATGCAGAAGGTCGAAGGCAACGTTACCTTTCATACCGCGCGCTCGACCGCTTTCCCGCAACCGGCGCCGGGCACCGCAGCCTCACCCGGGCCGATGACGGTACCTGCCGGCCAGTTGCGCAGCATGCTCGGCACAAGCAGCGTGACGGTCAAGCAAGGCGGGCAGGACCTCGCCATCATCGACAGCACGCTGGCCTGAGGGGAAATGCAATGATCCGCTTTCCAGCCCGCCTCTTCGTCGTATCCCCTGTCGCGTTCGGTTTGGCGGCGATCCTGATAATGGTTGCTATGCCACTGAACGCAGCAGACCAGCCAATGGTCAAGATCGAGAACTTTGCCTTCACACCGGCGGTGCTGACGGTAAAGCAGGGCACTACCGTGACCTTCGAGAACGACGACGACATCCCGCATCTGGTGGTCGCCAACGATGGCTCGTTTCGCTCCACGGCGCTTGACACCGGTGACACATATGCCTTCACCTTCACCAAAGTGGGCGACTATGCCTATTTCTGCGGGCTTCACCCGCACATGCAGGGCAGGATCACCGTCGCTCCGTGAGGATGTTCGGAAGGTTCTGCCCGGGATGCCGGGCGATGCGACGGTGTTGAACCAAGAGGCCGCGGCCGAGCGCTTTCGCGAGGTGGTTCTGCCCCATCTCGCGGATGCGCTTGCGCTTGCCCGCTGGTTGACCGGCAACGCCGCCGACGCCGAGGATGTGGTGCAGGAGGCGTGTTTGAAGGCGCATGCGGGCATCGCCGGCTATGCCGGCGGCAATGCCCGCGCCTGGCTGCTGGCGATCGTGCGCAACGCCTGTTACTCCTGGCTGGCGCGCAACCGGCCGCGCAGTATCGTCGCCGTCGGCGACCTGAGCGACCTCGATGACATGACGGCTGCATACGGCGCCGGCCTGCCGGATACGGATAGTCCTGAGGCAAGCCTGATCGCCAAGGCCGACACGGCCGCACTTGAGGCGGCGATCACCGCGCTGCCGCAGCAATTTCGCGAGACGCTGGTGCTGCGCGACATCAACGGCCTCAGCTATCGCGAGATCGCGACGCTGCTTGGCGTCCCGCTAGGCACGGTGATGTCGCGGCTGGCGAGGGCGCGCGGCCTGCTGACATCCCAACTTGGGAGGGCGCCATGAGCGCGCACAACGATGGACTGCCCGATGACCCGGCGGGCATGGAGCTGATGATCCATGCCTTGGTCGATGGCGAGCTCGACGCAGCAGCAGCATTGGCTGTCGAGCGACGCATCGCGGCCGATCCGGCGCTCGCCGCCGAGCATGCCCGCATCGCTGCGCTGCAGACGGTCGTCAGCGGGCTGCCGAGGCCCGATGTCCGTGAGGATTTCAAGGCTCGCATCGCTGCAATCGGGACAGCCGGTACGGAGAAAGTGCTGTCGGCGCGGGCGCCCGCCGCTCGAGTGCTGCCGGCGCACAGAGCGGTGCACCGATTTGGCGCGTTCGACTGGCGCGCGCTGGCGGCGTCGATCATCGTTACCGCCGTGCTGGCCAGCGGCGCGACGCAATGGATGATGCTGAGCAGGGCGCCCGACAGCTTTGCGGCCGCAGTCGCCAGCGGCCACCGCCGCAGCCTGCTGGCCGCCAGCCCGGTGGACGTCGTCTCGTCGGACCGGCATACCGTAAAACCTTGGCTCGATGCCCGGGTCGGCCTGTCGCCACCGGCGCCCGATCTTGCCAATGACGGCTTCGCATTGCTCGGCGGCCGGGTCGAGGTGATCGCCGACCGGACGGTGCCGGCACTGGTCTACAGGCACTGCGAGCACCTGATCACGCTCGTCGCCGCGCCTGAGGAAACCGGCTCGACAACCGGACCTGTCGATCTTTCTGCCGGTGGCTTCTCGCTGGTCCACTGGAGCGACAGTGCCTTTTCCTACTGGGCGATTTCCGATACCGAACGGCCTGAACTCGACGACTTCGTCGACCGCTTCCGAGCCGCGGCCGCCCGATAACCACCGCCGCTATCCATTTGTGTAGCGACAGAAACGGCACAAGCGACTTTCCCTTTCTGGCCATCCTTGCGGCTCCCCTCGATTTCCGCTAATGCGCGCCTTTGCTGCCGGGGAGCAGAAGCTTGAACGATCAACGCGCCGACGTCGCCATCATCATGGGCAGCCAGTCCGACTGGGCGACGATGCGCCACGCCGCCGAAACGCTTGAGGCGCTTGGAATTCCGCACAAGCGCCTGATCGTCTCGGCCCACCGCACGCCCGACCGGCTCTATGACTTCGCCAAGGGCGCCAAGGCGGCCGGCTACAAGGTGATCATCGCCGGTGCCGGCGGTGCGGCGCATCTGCCCGGCATGACGGCGGCGATGACGCCGCTGCCGGTGTTCGGCGTGCCGGTGGAATCGAAGACGCTGTCCGGCCAGGATTCGCTGCTTTCGATCGTGCAGATGCCGGCCGGCATTCCGGTCGGCACTTTGGCCATCGGCAAGGCCGGCGCTGTCAACGCCGCCCTTCTGGCTGCCGCGGTGCTGGCGCTGAGCGACGAAAAGCTCGCCGCCCGGCTGGATAGCTGGCGTGCCGCGCAGACCGCCAAGGTCGCCGCCGAGCCCACGGACGCGCCGTGAGCCTGCTGGCGGGATCGACCATCGGCATCATCGGCGGCGGCCAGCTTGGCCGCATGCTGGCGATGGCTGCGGCCCGCCTCGGCTACCGCATCGTCGTGCTGGAGCCGCAGCCGGATTGCCCGGCGGCACAGGTCGCCAACCGGCAGATCGTCGCCGCCTATGACGACGCGGCCGCGCTCGGCGAGCTGGCCGCGGCCAGTGCCGTCGTTACTTATGAATTCGAGAACGTTCCGGTTGCGGCCGCCGCGGCACTGGCCACCATGGTCCCGGTCTATCCGCCGGCACGCGCACTCGAAGTGGCGCAGGACCGGCTGGCGGAAAAGAAATTCCTCAACGGCATCGGCATACCGACCGCGGATTTCAGCCCTGTCGACAATGACGACGAACTGACGGCTGCGCTGAAAAAGTTCAACGGCAGCGGCATATTGAAGACGCGCCGGTTGGGCTATGACGGCAAGGGCCAGCGTGTCTTCCGCAACATGGAAACAGGCGGCTTTGCCGGCACTTGCGAGGCGATGGGCAACGTGCCGTTGATCCTGGAATCCTTCGTCACCTTCGAGCTCGAGATTTCGGTGATCGCTGCGCGCGGCATCGACGGCTCGCTCGCCGCCTACGATCCAGCGTGGAATGTCCATCGCAACGGTATTCTTCACAGCTCGACGCTGCCGGCCGAAGTAAAGTCCGAGACGGCGGCTGCGGCTCAAACGGCGGCGGCAGAGATCCTTGCAGCGCTCGACTATGTCGGCGTCATCGGCGTCGAATTCTTTGTCCTTGCCGACGGTTCGCTGCTGGCCAACGAGATAGCGCCGCGCGTCCACAATTCCGGCCACTGGACGGAGGCCGCCTGCACCGTCTCGCAATTCGAGCAGCACATCCGCGCCGTCGCCGGCCTGCCGCTGGGAAATCCCGCCCGGCAGTTCGACTGCGTCATGGAAAACCTGATCGGCGACGATGTCCGGCGCGTTCCTGAGCTGCTCGCCGAGCCCGATCTGATGCTGCACCTCTATGGCAAGGCCGAGGCGCGGCCCGGCCGCAAGATGGGCCATTTTACGCGCGTGAGCCGCCGCAGCTAGAGCATGATCCCGAAAAGTGGAATCCGGTTTTCGGAAAAGATCATGCTCAAACAAAAAGTTAAATCCTACGCTTACTGGATGTCGCCGCTCTCGTCCTCGTCGGGACTGGCGCAACTCACATCGCCTTCCGCGCAGGTCGAATCGGCGGTGAGCTGCTTGGTGCGGTCGTCGGTCAGCCGTGTCAGGCATTCCGATACCAGCATCGGATAGATCGAGCCGCCCTCGCTGTCCGCGGCGGAATAGCTGCATTCCGCGTCGCGAAAGGCGATCCAGGCGCGCTGCGCCGTCTGCAACAGCTTCCTGGCGTTTGCATCGCTTCCGCTGATGAGCTCCTGGTAGGCCTTGTTGAGCTTAACGTCGGCGGATTTGTAGTCCTCGTCGGCGCAGATGTTCATCATCTGCTGGCTGTCGTCGTTGCGGTCGCATTCCTGCGCATGGGCAACAGAACCTGCCGCAAGGACGGCAAGACAGGTGGACACAAGAATTCGGCGCATGATGATCTCCAATTCGCGGCAACCGCATCATTCCAGCCGTCTCAAGCCCGCGCAATGCCGCAAGGCGCCAGTGCGATATGTGATGATACGAAACGGCCCGTATCGTTTAGACAACGCGCTTACGGCAAGCACTTGCGGTTGACACGGGCAACGCTCCTCGTCTATGAGCCACGCACAGTTCAAAGGCGCGTCTGTGGGCGCGCCTTAATAATTCGGCCCGGGACCGGGCCCAGACCGACGGGCAAGACCATGAAGATCAAGAATTCGCTCAAGGCGTTGAAGGCGCGTCACCGCGACAACCAGCTGGTTCGTCGCAAGGGCCGCGTCTACATCATCAACAAGACCGCTCCGCGCTACAAGGCGCGCCAAGGTTGAGTTTTCGACCGGAGGCTGCGTGCCTCCGTGCGCATGATACGCCTCTCACGCTAAATTCAGTTTGACGATCCGGCGTCGGGGGCTAGATTCCCGCGATGCGGATTCTTTTTGCATTTTTCACGGCTTTCCTCGTTTCCGGCGCTGTCTCGCTGCCGGCTTGGGCTGAAGATCCGACCACAACTCCGCCGACAGCACCTCCGGTCGTCAAGACGAAACAGGCGCGGCTCGATCAGCTATTTGCCGATCTCAAGCGCGAACGCAATGAAAAGGCCGCCGAGCGCATCGCCGGACGCATCGGCAGCGAGTGGTCCCAGTCGGGCGGCGCCTCTATCGACTTGATGATGCAATGGTCGCAAAAGGCGATCGAAAACCAGAAATTCGATGTCGCACTCGATTTCCTCGATCAGGTGGTGACTTTGCAGCCGACCTATGCGGAAGGCTGGAACCGGCGCGCCACTGTTCATTTCATGATGAAGAACTACGGGAAGTCGATGGCAGACATCGACCGCACCCTGCAGCTCGAACCACGCCATTTCGGCGCGCTTTCGGGCCTGGCCCAGATCATGGCCGAAACCGGCCACAAGCAGTCGGCGCTCGAAGCCTGGCAGCGCGTTCTCGGCATCTACCCAATGATGCGCAGCGCCCAGGACCAGGTCGCCGCACTTTCCGAGGAGCTTGCCGGCGAAGGCATTTGAGACCAGTAAGGGAGCCCCTACTCCCCTACTCCCCTACTCCCCTACTCCCCTACTTCTATGCCGCTTGCTTCCGTGACGAGTTTCTCCACAAGGGCGGCCGCCGGCATCTCCCGCAGCTTCGCAACGCCCTGCCCGGCCCAAATGGGCAAGAAGTCAGCCCGCTTGCTTTCATCTTTTGCCATTGAAAGCGGCATGACCAGACTCGCCTGTAGCGGAAACGCCAGCGCAGCATCTTCCTCACCAGCCATTTCCATCACAAACCGGTTGCGCACCACGCGCGCTGGGCGGCCAGTGAAGCAGCGAGTCACCGACGTGCTCTCGTCGTTGGCCGAGCGCAATGCCACGCGATAGACTGGCTGCACATTGGCTTCAGGACAGGCCAGGAAAGCCGTGCCGATCTGCACGCCAGATGCACCAAGTGCAAAGCTGGCAGCAATGCCGCGACCGTCGAAGATACCGCCGGCGGCAATTACAGGCACCCGCACGGCATCAACAATCTGCGGCACGAGGGCCATAGTGCCGGCTGTGCCGATAGCAGGGTCGCCAGTGAATGTGCCGCGATGCCCACCCGCTTCGTATCCCTGGGCGATAATGGCGTCCACCCCTCCTGCCTCAAGCTGGCGCGCTTCCGAGACAGTGGTAGCCGAACACAAGACAATACAGCCGGCGGCCTTCAACTGCTGCACAAATGCGGGGTCGGGCAGGCCGAAGTGAAAGCTGACCACCTTGGGGCGCAGTTCGAGCACAATTTCGAGACGCTCACGATCGAAGGTGGGGAATGGCTCCCCCGCTTCGGGCATCGGTCCGAGGCCGACCTCCTCATAGCAGCCGCGAAGGCGGTCGCGCATACTTTGGGCTGCCGCATCATCGTGTATCGGCGCCGGGTGCGCAAAGAAGTTGACGTTGATCGGACGATTGGTGGCGTGCTGCGTCACCACGAGCTGCTCGCGGATAGCTGCCGCAGGCAGAATGCCGCATCCGAGCGAGCCAAGCGCCCCGGCATTGCTGACTGCCGCCGCGAGTTCCGGCGTGGCGATGCCGCTCATCGGCGCCTGGATTATCGGGTGCTCAATGCCGAGGAGTTCCAGAAGATCAGTGCGCATCCACATTGGATCACCCTCCTCTTTCTCCCAGGAGAGATTACCTTAACTGACTTCCAGCTCAAGTCGGATAGGGCCTTCGAACCGCTTCACGGCCGGCCACAGGCTGATGCAAGCTGGCGGCGTTCGGCGTCGATCCTAACCCAACTGCCGTCGATGCGCCGGGCTGGCGCCGCGTTTACGACGCGCCATGCAGCCGGCCCATCCGGCAGCCGCCGCCGACATTAGCGGCCGACTTCCGATCCGACATAAGCGATGCGCAGCATGTTGGTCGATCCCGGCGTCCTCAGCGGCACGCCGGCGGTGATGATGACGCGGTCGCCCGGCTTGCCGAAACCTTCGTCGAAGGCGATGCGGCAGGCGCGGTCGACCATGTCGTCGAGGTCGCTGGCATCGGGGGAAACGACGCAATGCGTGCCCCACAACAGCGACAGCCGCCGCGCCGTGTTGAGGATCGGCGACAGCGCCACGATCGGCACTTGCGGCCGCTCGCGCGCGGCGCGCAGGCCGGTCGTGCCGGACGCGGTATAGGTGATGATCGCCGACAGCTTCAGCGTCTCGGCTATTTCGCGGGCGGCGAGCGAGATCGCGTCGGCTCCGGTCGCTTCCGGTTCCGAGCGCTGCGCATTGATAATTCCAGCATAGGTCGGGTCGGTTTCGACCTTGGTGGCGATCCGGTCCATCATCGCCACCGCCTCGACCGGATAGGCGCCGGCGGCGGACTCTGCCGAAAGCATGATCGCATCGGCGCCTTCAAACACCGCGATCGACACGTCCGAGACCTCCGCACGGGTCGGCACCGGCGCGGTGATCATCGATTCCAGCATCTGCGTGGCGACCACCACCGGCTTGCCGGCACGGCGCGCGGCGCGGGTGATCTGCTTCTGGATGCCTGGCACGGCTTCGAGCGGCATCTCGACGCCGAGATCGCCGCGGGCGACCATCAGCGCATCCGAAAGCTCGATGATCTCGGCCAGCCGGGCGACGGCCTGTGGCTTTTCGATCTTGGCCATGATAAGCGCCCGGCCGCGTGCGATCTTGCGCGCTTCGGCCAGGTCCTCTGGCCGCTGCACGAAGGACAGCGCCACCCAGTCGACGCCGGTCGCCAGAACCGCGTCGAGATCCCGGCGGTCCTTTTCCGTCAGCGCGCCGACCGGCAGGTCGGTGTCGGGCAGGCTGACGCCCTTCTTGTCGGAAATGGTCGTGCCGGCGACGACGGTGCAGACGATCGCCTTGCCGTTGCTGCTGACCGCCTTGAGCTCGAGCTTGCCGTCGTCGATCAGCAGGCGATGACCAGCCTCGACCGAACGCAGGATTTCGGGATGCGGCAGGTATACCCTCGTCGAATTGCCGGGCTCGGGATTGTCGTCTAGCGTGAGGGTCTGACCGACGATCAGCACCTCTTTGCCGTTGGCGAACTTGCCGACGCGCAGCTTTGGCCCTTGCAGGTCGGCGAGAACGCCGATCGGCCGGCCGACCGCCTCCTCGACGGCACGAATGCGGCCGACGAGCGTCCGCATCAATTCATGGTCGGTGTGGCTCATATTGATGCGGAACACGTCGGCGCCGGCTTCGAACAGCTTCTTCAGCATCTCCTCGGACGAGGAGGCCGGACCGATGGTGGCGAGGATCTTGACCTTGCGGCTGCGTCTCATTGACTGTTTGTTCCCGGGGCGGCTGGAGCGCCATCCGTTGCTGGCTCGTCAGTCAGCTGGACCATCCAGCTTGCCTGCTCGCCCGTGTCATATTCCTGGAATCCGGCGCGCTGAAAGCCCCGGGCGACGCAATCGGTAACGCCGGCGATCTTGAACTCTTTTTCGGCCACGCACATGTTGATCGGGCCATCCCAGCGTCCGCCGCGCTCGGCGTCTTCTGCATAAAGATAGTAAAATCTTGATGACAACGGTCCCTCGATCAGCGTCTTGCAGCTCGATCCTTCGATGTGCCACCAGCCTTCGGTAATCCAACCGGCCTTGGCGCGATAGCCGATGCCGACGCCGACCAGGTTCTGCGTGGCATTGCAGACGCGGAAATCGGCCCGTGCCGGCGAGGCCGAAATCACCGCGAAAAGGCCCATGGCCAGTATCAGGAGCGGCATGGCCAAGGCATGGCGCACACGCAGCCTGCCGGCGAAACCCATCCTGAAACCCCTCAAGAACCACATGTGCATCTCTCAACGCCCCTTTTCGGAAAAGTCCGTACGCATGTCAACGCGCCGATCTGTCCAATTCCAATCGATTTAGAAGGCTCTGGCGCGCTTGCGGTCGCCCCTGCTCAGTTTTTTGGCAGAAACCGTGGCCAAACAACGGCATTGCGCGAGCGTTCTCTTCATGGAATGACATACCACCCTCCCCGGAAGCCAGCGAACAGACCTTTCCCGCCAATGACCCGATCCACAGTTTTCGCGCCTTTCGACATCGTCGAAGGCGACCGCAAGCGCGGCATGGTACTTCTGGCCGATCACGCCCGCCGCGACCTGCCGGACGAGTATGGCAGCCTCGGCCTGCCGGCGGCGGAGTTCGACCGCCACATCGCCTACGACATCGGCGTCGAGACTGTAACCCGCGAACTCGCAAGTCTGCTCGGCGTTCCGGCGGTGCTTGCCAATTTTTCGCGACTGCTGATCGACCCCAATCGCGGCGAAGACGATCCAACGCTGATTCGCCAGCTCTATGACGGCACCGTCATCCCGGGAAATTATCCCATGGCGCCGGAGGAGCGCGAAAGACGGCTGGACCGCTTTTACCGCCCCTATCATGATGCTGTTGGCGCCATGATCGCCTCAGTGGCGCAAGCATCCGCGCAGGCACCCTTCATCTTTTCGGTGCATTCCTTCACACCGACCATGCAGGGATTCGTGCGGCCGTGGCACGTCGGCATATTGTGGGACATCGACGACCGCGTGGCACGGCCGCTGATCGACATGCTCTCCGAGGACAACAGCCTCATCGTCGGCGATAACGAACCCTATGACGGCGCACTGCGCGGCGATACCATGTTCAGGCACGCCATCGTCAACGGCTTTGCCCATGCGCTGCTCGAGATCCGCCAGGACCTGATCGCCGACCGGAAGGGTGCCCTCGCCTGGGCCGAACGGCTGGCGCCGATCGTTGACGCGATAGATCGACGTGCCGATATACATGCGGTGAAAATATTCGGCTCGCGCACCGGGCCGGTATGATGGAGGCCCAAGGGAGGCCAACAGGACATGACCGAACTCAGCGACGAACAAAAGTGCGATTTCGAAGCCGCTGCCTTCCGCCGGCTGGTCGCGCATCTGCGCGAGCGTTCCGACGTACAGAACATCGACCTGATGAACCTCGCCGGCTTCTGCCGCAACTGCCTGTCCAACTGGTACCGCGATGCGGCGCAAGCCGAAGGTGTCGAACTCAGCAAGGAACGGTCGCGCGAGATCATCTACGGCATGCCCTATGCCGAGTGGCAGGCACTGAATCAGGTCGAAGCCTCCGACGCCAAGAAGGCCGAGTTCGAGGCAAGACGCCCTAGGGATCACTAGGGAGGACGCCGTGCCTAAGATCGACGTTGCCGACGTGCCCGGACGCAAGGGCTCATCCTATCCACCGCCGTTCGATGCACCTTGTGCCGAACGCGTGCGGCAGCGGCTGGGCAACGCCGGCGGGCTCACCGACTTCGGCATCAATCTCATGCGCCTGCCGCCGGGCAACTGGTCGAGCCAGCGCCACTGGCATTCGCACGAAGACGAATTCGTCTACGTGCTCGAAGGCGAGCTGACGCTCGTCGAAGATGCCGGCGAGACGGTGCTGCGCGCCGGTGACTGCGCGGCCTTTCCGAAAGGCTCAGGCAATGGCCATCACATGATCAACAAATCGGGCGCGATGGCGATCTATCTCGAAGTCGGTTCGCGCCGGCCCGACGACGTCACCACCTGCTCCGACATCGACATGATGAGCACCAACGCCGACGGCCACTTTTTGCACAAGGATGGCGTACCTTATCCCGAGCCGTAGGGATTTCGGAGTGGACCGCCGAGATGGTTGGCCGACGCGAGAGGACGTAGCGCCTGGTCCAAGCACTTTCGGCGAAGAGCGCTTGACTGTGAATTGAATCGATCTAATTTGCCGCGCAAAGCCATTTCCGGACCGGATTCTACCCGATGGACGCGCAGAAAATCATGCAGACCGCGATTCGTGGACGCTGGGCAGTGGCCTGCATCTTCCTCGCCAACGGCTTTCTGACCGGCAGCTGGGCGCCGCAGATCCCGGTGTTCCTGACCCGGCTGGACATCAGCAAGTTCACGCTCGGCCTGCTGATCCTCTTGTTCGGTGCCGGCGCCGTCACCGCCATGACCTGGTGCGGCCATCTGATCTCGAAGCATGGCTCGCGCACGGTGCTGCGCTGGTTCGGACTTGCCGGCAGCTTCGGCCTTTTGGTCGTGGCCCTGGCCCCCAACGTGCCCTTGGCGGCCGTCGCCATGTTCATCTTCGGCGGTTCGATCGGCGGCATGGACGTCGCCATGAATGCCAATGCAGTGGCAGTCGAACGGCGGCTGTCCCGTGCCATCATGTCGTCCTCGCACGGCTTCTGGAGCCTTGGCGGTTTCGCCGGCAGCGCTTTGGGGGGTTTCGCCATCCAGAACTACGGTCACCTCGCCCATGCGACAGTGGTGACGGCTCTTGCCTTTGCCGTCATCGCCGTAGCGATCCGCTACCTGATCGTCGAGGACAAGCACCCAGTCGCCGAGCACCACAAATTTGCTCTGCCGGCAAACCCGCTGGTCTATCTGGTTGGGCTGATGGCGCTGCTGACGATGATCTCCGAAGGTGCGGTACTCGACTGGGCGGCGCTGTATCTCAGGCAGGAGCTCGGCGCCGATCTTGCCATCGCAGGCCTGGCCTATGCCGCCTTTTCCGGCGTCATGGCCGTCATGCGCTTTCTCGGCGATGGCGTCCGCAACCGTTTCGGTGCCGTTACGACGCTGCGCGCCTCGGCCCTTGCCGCTGCTGCCGGCATGCTGGTGGCCGGGCTGGCTCCCTCGCCTTGGCTGGCCATTGCCGCCTTTGCCTTTTGCGGCCTCGGCATTGCCAACATGGTGCCGATCATCTTTTCGGCCGGCGGCAACCAGGAGGGCATGGCGTCCGGCACCGGCATGAGCGTCGTCACCACAATGGGTTACTCAGGCATTCTGGTGGCGCCGTCGGCGATCGGCTTCATCGCCGAACACTCGAGCTTCGGCCCGATCTTCGTCGCTCTCTCTGGGCTACTGATCGTCGTGCTGGTGATGGCTGGGCTCGCTCACCGCGCCGAATTTGCTGCCGAGCCTGCACCGGCTGAATAGCGCTTGAACTCTTCGTACAGGAAATCCGCCACGCGGCGGATGCGCACGCTGGTACGCACGTCGCGGTGCATCGCCAGCCACACCGGCAGCGTCGGCAGCGGGAGGCCCGGCAGAACTGTCTCGACCAGCGCATCGCGCTCAGCCAGCGGCTCCTGGCCAAAGCCGATGCCGTTTCCCGCCCGCACCGCTTCCCAAAGCACGATCTGATTGTCGGTCCTGAAGCGGAAGGCATTGCGGGTGAGCGCGACGCCGAATTGGACGAAGCCGCGAATGATCTCATCGCTGCGGTCGAAGCCGACCAGATCGTGGCCGGCCAGATCGCGGGCCTCGCGCGGACGGCCACGCCGGTCGAGATAGGATTTTGCCGCGCAGGCGCGGAGCGGAATGTCGGTCACCTTGCGCGCGACCAGTTCATTCTGCGCCGGCTTGACCATGCGGATGGCAATGTCGGCGTCGCGACGCAAGAGGTTTTCGACCTGGTTCGAGGCGACGATCTCGACCTCGATGCCCGGCTCCTCGACGCCAAGCCTCGCTGTCATTTCCGGCAGCACATAGGCCGCCACCACCTCGCTGGCGGCAATGCGCACCGTGCCCTCGATCGCCTCGACCGATCCCAGCGCCAGCAGCGAAAAGGCGCTCGCTTGTTCGCTCACCGCGCGGCCCCGTTCAAAGAGCGTGCTGCCCGCTTCCGTGAGCGCATAGCCGCGCCGGCCGCGCCGGAACAGGGTGACGCCGAGCGCCTGTTCAAGTTCGGTGATGTGGCGGCCGAGCGTCGGCTGGCTTGCGGCAAGTTTTCGTGCGGCCGCCGATAGGCTGCCGGTCTCCGCGACGGTGACGAAACTCTTGATCAGGTTCCAGTCGATATCCATTCAAAATTGAATATCAGATCGCCAGCTTTAGTCAATTTTCATTCGTTTGCGAGGAGATCACATTGCGGTCGTAGCGCAAACACGGAGACGAACAATGACCAAGATCGCAATTCTCGGCGCCAATGGCCGGCTCGGCCGCACGGTGGCCAAGGCCTTCCTCGATGCCGGCTACGACGTTCGCGCCGTCACCCGCGGCGGCAAGGTGCCGTCGGAGCTCAAAGGCGCCACGGCGATCGCCGGCGACGCGCTCGACCGCGATGCG
This sequence comes from Mesorhizobium sp. M0119, assembly GCF_040322615.1. Classification (NCBI taxonomy): domain Bacteria; kingdom Pseudomonadati; phylum Pseudomonadota; class Alphaproteobacteria; order Hyphomicrobiales; family Phyllobacteriaceae; genus Mesorhizobium; species Mesorhizobium sp. M0119. The sequence continues at coordinate 196,417 of NZ_JAMYTU010000006.1, read as the reverse complement.
CTGATCCGCGCCACCGACGGCATTGATATCATTTTCAACGGCCTCAACCCACTCTACACCGACTGGAGCAAATGCCTGCCGATGGCCGAGAATGTGATGGCTGCCTGCCGGGCGAATGGCGCACTGCATCTCTTCCCGGGCACCGTCTACAATTACGGCTCGCCGATGCCGGCGGTGATCACCGAAGACACGCCGTTTCGCCCAACGACGGAAAAGGGCCGCATCCGCGTCGCCATGGAAGATCTGTTTCGCCGCGAGGCCGACGCGGGTCGGGTGCGCACGATCCTGCTGCGCGCCGGTGATTTCTTCGGTGGCACCGGCAGCGGATCGTGGTTCGATCTGGTTGTTGCCGCCAAGATGACCAAGGGTATCTATACGGCACCGGGACCGGTCGACCTCGTGCATGAATGGGCCTATCTGCCGGACCTGGCTAAGGCTTTCGTCGGGCTGGCTGACAAGCTCGGCAAGCTCGGCTCATACGAGGCGCTGAACTTTCCCGGCCATGCGGTGACCGACCTGCAGATCAAGGCAGCCGCGGAGAAGGCGCTCGGGCGCCCTCTGAAACTGACCTCGATGCCGTGGTGGGTGCTGCGTGCCGGCAGCCCGTTTGTGGCGATGTGGCGCGAGATCGTTTCGATGTCCTATCTCCGCTTCGAGCCGCACCGGCTGGCTTCAGGCAGGCTGGAAGGCATTATCGGTGTGATCCCGCACACGCCGCTGGAAAATGCAGTGTCGGAAGCGCTCGAGGATATCGGCATCGCCACGCTCAAGACGACGCAAAAAGTTGCCTAACAACAAACCAAAAAAGGCGGATGGCCAGATGGTCATCCGCCGCTTGTCACGACCAATGATTGCGGTCAGATCCGGCCCATCAACAGCAGCACCAGGACAACGATCAGGATGACGCCGACGATGCCGGAAGGTCCGTAACCCCAGGACCGCGAATGCGGCCACGCCGGAACCGCGCCGATCAGAATAAGAATAAGAATAATGATGAGAATGGTGCTGATCGTCATCAGAAAATCCTCGCTTTGAGGTTGCAATGACGGAACAATGCAGAAGGCCGCCCATTGTTCCCGGGCGGCCTTTGCTTGATTGGGACGTCGATCTATTCGGCGGCCTTCGGGAAGGCGATCGCCGGTTCGGTGCCCAGATCGGCCTCCAGGCCCTCCGAGGAGATCTCGGGCTTGCCACGCCCGAACAGGCGGCTGAACCAGCCACGACGCGCACCGGGTTTGACCTTGGCGCGAGTGAACACCATCAGCATCGACGGCGTCACCACCAGCGTCAGCACGGTGGCGAAGGACAGCCCGAAGACGATCGCCGACGACAGCGAAATCCACCATTGCGTCGACGGCGCGTTGATCGTCGTCTCGTGATGGAAGATTTCGAGGCCGAGGCCGAAAGCGATCGGCAGCACGCCGAGGATCGCCGACACTGCCGTCAGCACCACCGGGCGGGCACGTTCGCGGCAGGTCTGCAGAACGGCTTCGTATTTGTCCCAGCCCTCTTCGCGCAACCGGTCATAGGTGTCGATCAGCACGATGTTGTTGTTCACCACCACACCGGCCAGCGCGATGACACCGATGCCCGACATGACGATACCGAATGCCTCTCCCGTCAGCAGCAACCCGAGGAACACGCCGATCGTCGCCATGACCACGCAGGACAGCACCAGCCAGACGCTGGTGAACTTGTTGAACTGCGCCAGAAGCACGATGAAGATCAGGAAGATCGCCGCGCCGAAGGCTTTGCTGAGGAAGGCACCGGCCTCCGCGCTGTCCTCGTTCGAACCGGCAAGCTTCCAGCGAATGCCGCTGCCGAGATTCATGTCTGCGACAGCTTTGGTGACCTCCTGCTGGACGGCAGCCACCTGGGCGCCAGCAGCGACGTTGGCCTGGACGACCACCGTTCGCGCACCGTCGATGCGGTTGAGGATACCGACCGTCGGCTCCGGCTTGCGCACGACGAAATTCGAGATCGGCACCGAGCCTTGCGCGGTCTGCACCCTGAGTTCGTCGAGCGTCGACAGCGTGCGCCGATCCTCGGGCAGGCGCAGCCTGATGTCGACGGCGTCATCGGCGCCGGCGGGCCGGTACTCGCTGAGCTTCAGCCCGTTTGTCACCAATTGCACGACAGTCCCGACCGCGGTCGGGCTGATGCCGTACTGCGCCGCCTTGGCGCGATCGACCTCAAGCGCCCAGTCGACGCCGGGCGGCGCCAGACCGTCGGAAATATCGATGACGCCGGGCACCTTGGCTATGCGCGCGGCGACGGCGCGGGCCTTGTCGTCAAGGCCCTTCGGATCGACGGCCGAAAGCCTGATCTGGATCGGCTTGCCGGTAGGCGGGCCGGCTTCCGGCACGCGAACCTCGACGTCGACACCGGGAATGCCGGCCATCACGCCGCGCAGTTCGTCCAGGATTGAGTTCGCCGATTTACGCTCACGCCAGTCGACGAATTCGTACTGGATCACGCCGACCACGTCTTCCGGAACGTCCTGGCCGCCGCCCTGCGTCTTGCCGACACGGGTATAGACAGACTTCACGCCCGGCCAGCCGAGCAGCCGGTTTTCCGCCGTCTTGGTGGCCGCGTCCATTTCGGCAAGCGAAAGATTGCCGCGGGCATGGACATAGAGCAGGCCGTAGTCCGGCTCGACATTCGGGAAGAATTCGACGCCGGCGCCGAATTTCGAATAGGCGTAGCCTACGCCGAACAACAGCGCCACAGTGAGGACAAGCACGGTGATAGGGAAATGCACCGCCTGCTTGACCACGGCCATGTACCAGCCGTCGCGATTGTCGTCGGGGTGATGGGCCGGCGCCTTGGCAAATATCGCGCCCAGCGTCGGCGCGAAGACCAGCGCATAGAGCATCGAGGCCGAGAGCGTCACGATCAGCGTGATCGGCATATATTTCATGAAATCGCCGATGATTCCCGGCCAGAACAACAGCGGCGAGAAGGCGGCAATGCGCGTCATCGTCGCCGCGATGACCGGGCCGGCCATGCGCTTGGCGGCAAGCGCGAACGCTTGTTCCTTCGGCATGCCCTCGCTCATGCGTCGCTCGGCGAATTCGGTGACGATGATGGCGTCGTCGACCAGCATGCCGACCGCCAGGATGAGACTAAACAGCACGATCATGTTGATCGTGTAGCCCATCATCGCCAGCAACAGGATGCCGATCAGGAAGGATGAGGGGATGGCCAATCCGATCAGCAGCGAGGCACGGCCAGACAGTGCATAGAGGATAACGATGAACACCAGGATGACGGCGATCATCACGTGGTTCTGCAAATCGCCGAGCAACTGGTTCACGAAGACGGACTTGTCTTGCGTGTACGTGACGTGCATGCCCTCCGGCATCGTCTTGATGAAGGCGTCGGACACCTCCCTGACCTTGGCAAGGGTATCGATCAGGTTGGAGCCGATGCGCTTCTTCACCTCGATGGCGATCGCCGGCTTGCCGTCGAGGCGGGTAACCGTCTCGGCGTCCTTGAAGGTCGAGCGGATGGTGGCGATATCCTTGGCCTGCACCACAGCATTGGGGCCGGCGACGACCGGAAGCGCCGCCACATCCTCTGGCGTCTCGATAAGCGACGGCACCTTGACCGCGTATTTGCCCTCGGACCCTTCGATATTGCCGGCGGCGACAAGACTGTTGGAAGCGCCGACCGCACCGATCAACTGGTCGAGCTGCAGCCCGTAGGAAGACAGCTTCATCGGATCGATGACAACTTCGACGAGGTCGTCGCGCGCACCCTGCAGCGAGCCCTCGAGCACGCCAGGCACTTCCTCGATGCGGTCGCGCAGCTCGCGCGCCGCCGCCGTCAGCACGCGCTCGGGCACCTCGCCCGACAGCGTCACGACCAGGACGGGGAATTCGGAGATGTTGACCTCGGTAATAACCGGCTCCTCTGCCGCTTGGGGCAGATCAGCCTTCGCGTCCTGAACCTTCGAGCGTGTATCAGTCACCGCGGTGTCGACTTTTATCGACGGCAGAAACTCAAGAAAGACAAAGGCGCCGCCCTGATAGGCGGATGATTTCATCTCCTTTAACCCCTTGAGACTCTTGAGCTTTGTCTCCAGAGGCCTAAGCAGAAGCCTTTCAGCGTCTTCGGGCGCAATGCCTTGATAGGCGACATTTATGTAAACATAAGGGGTAGGAACGTCCGGTTCCGCTTCCTTCGGCGTCGACTGGTAGGCGACCGCACCGGCAAGGATGAGAAAGACCAGGACCGAAATGGTCAGCCGGGCATTGCTGATTGCAAGTTTGACGATGTCCATGATTACTGCGTCCCGGTCGTCGCTTCGCCCAACAGCTTTTGGATGGTCGCCTGGTCGGCTTCGACCGGCTTGATCACTTCGCCTTCCTTCACCAGCTCCTGGCCGGCGACGATGATGCGGGCGTCGGCCGGAATGCCGCCGAGCACCAGGCCGGTCGGCGTGTCGTCGACCAGGTCGATCGGGAAGAACACGACCTTGTCGTCCTTGTCGACGGCGCGGATGCCGAGGTCGCCCTTGTCGCCGAGCGTCACCACCGACCGCGGCAGCATCACGGCGTCGGTCGGCTGGGCGCTGAGCGCGATTTCGGCCGTCATGCCGGCCGGTACGGAACCATCGGCGTTGGGGATGGCGACTTCGACCCGGAAGGTACGGGTTGCCGAAGATGCATCGCGGCTGATGTAGCGCACGGTGCCCTCGACATTCTGGCCGCTGACCAGACGCACATTTGCCTTGTCGCCGATCTTCAAATAGCCGAGATCGCGTTCGCTGACCTCGCCGCGTGCAATCACCGGATCGAGGCTGAGAATGGTAGCCACCTCGCCGCCCTGCATCACCGAACTGCCAAGCTCCACCGGCACCCGGTCGATAACGCCGTCGAAGGGCGCCTTCACCTCATTGCGGTCGAGCTCAGCTTGCGCGGCGTCCAGTTGCGACTTGGCCAGCGACAGGTTAGAGCGGGCCGTATCGAGCTGCAGCGTCGGCAGATTGCCGGTTTTCATCAACCGCAAGGCCGCAGCCAGTTCCGCCTCACGCTGCACGACAAGCTGCTTGGCGTTGTCGACCGCCGAGATTTTTTCCTCGGCGGCAAGCATCAGGATGAGGTCGCCGGTCTTGACGTGCTGACCCTGCTTGACCGGCAGCTTGTCGATGACGCCGGCGACGCGTGTCGCCAGGACGGCGCGCTTGTCGGCTTCGGTCAGTCCGGAAATGCGGATAGCGCGTGCATAGGTGCGCCGCGGCGGGGTTATGATCGCGACCGTGCGCAAGGGCGCCTTGGGCTGTTCTGCCTCGGCAGTCCCCGGCTTGGCAGCCCCCTGTTCGCCAGTTTGGGGCTTGCCTGCGTCGGCTGCCTTGGGCTGCTCGAGCTCTCCGGTCTTGGGCTTGTTGTCGGCGGACGCGCTGCCGACGGACGAGAATTCGCCTGTCGCCATCCAGCCGGCGAACCCGATGAGCACAACAATGGCTGCAAGCTTGTGAAACCTGAATTTCGGCATCGTCATTTTTTCCAGTGCGCGGGGTTCGGCCAGGCCGCGTCTTCTACTTGGGGCGCGTCGCCGATATGGGTGCGCGCGAGGCCGTATTCAAATTGCCGTGATCGGCGAAGCGCGCTTCTACCTCAAAGTTGCATCGCAATATAGTCAGAAAAGTTGATGGATTGTTGCTTCGTCCGCAAAGATGCGGCTGCAGCATCGGCTGTGATCGCCAAAACAGCGGTATGGCAGCAAGTGTCAGGATGATTGGACAGATTGCGATGTCATCTGCTTTGCGGAGGAGCCAGAACAATTCCAGGAAAAGTGTGAAACGGTTTTCCGTCCGGAATTGCATCAAAACAAAAAGATAGAGCGGTTCGGCGTTTCCGTGCAGCGATGAACCGTTCTAGGCTGGACGGCGGGTGGCCTCGGGCTGCTTGCGCGCCGCAAGAAACTCCTTGACCCGCCGGCCCGGTGCCGGCCCACGCACCGGCTTCAAGCCGTCGTCGAGCTCGCCGGACAGATCGATCGTCGGCCGCTTGCCGACGGCGTCATAATTTTCTTCCAGCCAGTCACTGGCTGCGCTGCGGCCGAGGTCGCGCATATAGGCAAGGAACGCCCATTCGGCATTGACCTTGGACGATGCCGACAGATCCTTGAACGCTTCGTCGGCATCGATGCGGTGCATGCGGATGTCGCGATATTCGCCGTGCGGCAATCGGCCGGCGGCGATCAGTTCCTTGACGAAGGCGATCGAGCGGAATTCGCGCAACAGCCCGGCATTGAAGGTGATCTCGTCGATGCGGTTCTGGATTTCATTGGCGCTCTTCGGCGTCCCCTCGCGGACCACCGGATTAATCTGCACCAAGAGCACGTCCTCGGTGGCCGCCGTCTTGAAGAACGGGAACAGTGCCGGGTTGCCGCCATAGCCGCCATCCCAATAGGGAACGCCCTTGATCTCGACGGCACGGAACAATTGCGGCAGGCAGGCCGACGCCATCACCGTGTCGAGGTCGATCTCGCCGTCCGAGAAGACCCGCAACTGGCCGGTCTCGACATTGGTCGCGGAAATGAACAGTTCCATCGACTTGCAGGCGCGCACATTGTCGAAGTCGATCTCACGTTCGACCACGTCGCGCAGCGGATTGATGGCGAGCGGATTGGCGACATAGGGCGAAAATACCCGAGACATCGTATCGAACAGGAAATAGCCGGGCGTGTTCTCGATCGACCAATTGCCCCAGGCGACGTCCCAAGGCATGCGCTGCACCGGGCTGAAGCGGCCCTTTGCCGCCACCGCACGCCAGAAATCGTCGAGCTTGCGCCGCGCGCCCTCGACCCCGCCGCGGATGAAACCGTCGGCCAGCGCCACGGCATTCATGGCGCCAGCGCTGGTGCCTGAAACCGCCGTTATATCGAGGCGCCCGTCCTCGAGCAGCCGATCGAGCACGCCCCAGGAAAACGCCCCGTGCGAACGGCCGCCTTGCAGCGCGATGTTGATCTTCTTTGGCTCTTCCGCCTTGCCGTTTTTCGGCATGGCGTGGCCCTTGACCGCTGGAAGGCTCACTGAGCGGTCCAGCCGCCGTCGACAGAGATGTGCGTGCCGTTGATCTGCGCCGCCGTATCCGAGCATAGGAACACCGCGGCCGCCGCAACCTGCTCGACGGTGACGAACTCCTTCGTCGGCTGCTTTTCGAGCATGACCTCGCGGACCACCGTCTCGCGGTCCATCTTGTTGGCCTTCATCTGATCGGGGATCTGCGCCTCGACCAGCGGCGTCAGCACATAGCCGGGACAAATGGCATTGCAGGTGATCTTGTCGCGCGCCAGCTCCAGGGCAACCGTTTTGGTCAGGCCCATAATGCCATGCTTGGCCGAGACATAGGCCGACTTGAACGGCGAGGCGACAAGGCCGTGGGCCGAGGCGACGTTGACGATCCGGCCGCCACCGGCCTGTTTCATCAGCGGGATGGCGGCGGCGATGGTGTGGAAGGCCGATGACAGGTTGATGGCGATGATCGCATCCCACTTCTCGATCGGGAAGCTTTCCACCGGCGCGACATGCTGGATGCCGGCGTTGTTGACCAGGATTTCGACCGAGCCGAATGCCTCGGCTGCCTTCGCCACCAAAGCCCGGCACTCGGCCGGCTTCGACATGTCGGCCTTGACGTAGACGGTCTTCACCTTGTGGTGCTTCGCGATCGCATCGGCGATGGCGTGATCGTCGGCGGTGTCAGAAAAGGAATTGACGACGACGTTGCAGCCTTCGGCCGCGAGCGCGTGGGCAATTGCCAGGCCGATGCCCGAGGTGGAACCGGTGACGATGGCGGTTTTTCTGGCGGTCAAGGCGGCTTATTCCTTTCGAGGCGGGCTCCCGTGGAACCATGCTGCACTGCAGCATATAGGCTCTCTGTCACCCAAGAACAGCGGATGTGTGGAGCAATGACATGAAATTTTTGTCATGAGGACCTCTCTCATCTCGACGAGAGAGTGTCCGGCACCGGCTGTAGCGGGCCGGTTTCCGTATGCATTCGGGGAGAAATCCTTAGGCGACGAGGTCCGGCACCGTCCCGATATAGCGCGACTGCGGCCGGATCAGCCGTCCGCTCGTCTGCTGCTCGCGCGCATGGGCGATCCAGCCGGCGACGCGCCCGGCAGCAAAGACATTGGTGAACGCCTCTTTCGGAAAGCCCGCCGCTTCCAGCAGAAGTGCTGTGAAGAACTCGACATTGGTCTGGAGCGAGCGCGACGGCTTGGCGATGCGAAGCACTTCGAGCGCCGCTTGCTCCACGCCTTCAGCAAACGCCAGCCGGTGGCCGGCTTCGCCCTTGGCGCCGAGTTGTCGCACCACCGCTTTCAGCACATCGGCACGCGGATCGCGCACGCGGTAGATGCGATGCCCGAAGCCCATGATGCGGCGGCCGCGCCCGATCTCGTCACGCAGCCAGCCGGCGGCGTCGCCATGCGCCTCGATCGCATCCAGCATCTCGATCACCGGACCTGGCGCGCCGCCATGCAGCGGCCCCTTGAGCGCTCCGAGCCCGGCCAGCACCGCCGAAGTAAGCCCGGCCTGCGTCGAAGCGACCACGCGCGTGGCGAAGGTCGATGCGTTGAGACCATGGTCGCAAACCGTCACGAGATAGGTATCGAGTGCCTTCGCCAACTTCGGCGAAGCCGCAATGCCGGTCAGCATCCGCAGCATGTCGGCGGCATGATCGGCCTTGCTATCAGGCGCAATTGGGCTTTCGCCGCGCTGGAAGCGCAGCAAGGCCGGCGTCAGCACGGCGGGTGCCGCAACCAGCCGCAGCGCGTCCGACGATTTGTCGCCGTCCCGCAGCACGGCGATGCCGGCGCGCATCGCGCTGTAGATATCGAGGGATGCGAGAAACGGCAGCAAGGGTTCGATCTGCTCGAACACTTCGCTGCGCGCCCGACCGATCGCCTTCGCCAGTTCCTTGTCGCCGGGAAGATCGTCGAAAAAGCCGTCGAACAGCAGATGAACCACCTCGGCGTATTTCCAGCGGCCTGCCAGTTCGGGCAACGAATGGCCCCGAATGGTCAGGCGGCCAGCAAGACCGTCGACATCGGAGAGCACCGTTTCCGCCGCCACCACATCATCGAGCCCATTCGCCATTGGTTTTCTCCTTGACCCTTTCTGGGCGGTAGATAAGGGTTGGCGACTGGACCATCAATCTTGATCAACTGAATCAACATGCCAAGGCTAACATGACGGAGTGGCTGACGCGGGACGAAGCCTTAGAGCGTCTCAAGGTGCGCGCTCAGACGCTCTATGCCTATGTCAGCCGCGGACGCATCGGCATGCGGCCGGATCGGGCCGACCCACGCCGCAGTCAGTATCGCGCCGACGACATCGCGGCGCTGGCGAGCCGGCGGGCGCGCGCCCGAAATCCCCAGGCTATCGCCGAAAGTGCAATCGCCTGGGGTGAGCCGGCAATCGCCACCACGATCTCGACCGTTTTGCACGGCCGTCTCGTCTATCGCGGCCAGGATGCGGTTGCACTCTGCGAGACTGCCACGCTGGAGCAGACGGCAAACCTGCTTTGGGCATCCGACGCACCAGTGTCGTTCATCTCGGCGAGCCGCCATGGCAACGGCGCAACTGGCGGGCCGGCTGCCTTCGCGGAATTGGCCGCGTTGGCGGCTAACGGCCGGCCTTCGCTCGGCCGCCGATCGGCTTCGCTCAACCACGATGCGGCCGGCGCCATCGCCGCTTTGGCCCAGGCGCTCGGCGCGGTTCGCGGAAGCGGTGCCGTGCATGAAAGGCTGGCGCAGGGCTGGTCCCTCGATGCTGCCTGCACAGACTTGATCCGCCGCTCGCTCGTGCTGTTGGCCGATCACGAACTGAACGCATCGACCTTCGCCGCGCGGGTCGCCGCGTCGACCGGTGCACCTGTTTCGGCCTGCCTGCTTGCCGGCCTCGCCACGCTCTCCGGTCCGCGCCATGGCGGCGCCGCGGAGGCGGTCATGATGCTGGCGGAGGATGCGCAGAGATTGGGCCCGGATGCGGCTGTCGGTCGCTGGCTCGGTCACGACAGGCCACTGCCCGGATTTGGCCATCCGCTTTATCCCGACGGCGATCCGCGTGCGGAACCGTTGCTGGCCGCGATAGATGTCGATGATGGGGTGTCACGGCTTTGCGATGCGGCCTTTGGGGCAACGGGCATGCGCCCGAACGTCGATTTCGCCTTGGCTGCGCTGACGCGCAGTCTCCGTTTGCCGTCCGATGCGCCGTTCCGTCTGTTCGCGCTCGGCCGCAGCGTCGGCTGGGCCGCGCATGCCGTGGAGCAGGTGACAAGCAGCGGCCTGATCCGGCCGCGCGCCCGCTACCAGGGACCGCTGCCGGAGTTCCATTAGCTGGCGGCGCAATCTCGGCCCCTTTTTTGGGTGCTGGCGGACTAAGCTTTAGATGGAATGGTCATCCGGCTCATGAAAAGTCGGAGAGCCCGCTGCGCGGCCAGGGCTGGCGGCTCGGACGGATGCCATTCCCGGAAATGACCATCGATCGCCATGCGTGCCAACCCGTAAACGAGTGCACGCGCGGCAAGCACAAGATGATCAAAGTCGGTGTCGGGAGCAAGCCGACCCTGTTGTTGCGCTTGCGTCAGCAAGTCGATCATCGTCCGCCGAATAGCCTCATTCTGATCACGAAGGCTGTCCGACCCTTCAAAATCAATCAGGGTTCGGGAACTGATGATCTGGAAATGCGTGGGGTTGGTAATTGCCCATTCCAGATAGCCTTGCCCGATTGCTTCGAAGGCCTCAATGGGATCTGCGCTGTCGATTTTCGACTGCGCCTTGGCAACAGCCTTTGTCAGCCGATCCATGGCCTGTTCGGCGACTGCGGTTAGCAGCGCTGTTTTCGATCGAAAATGCCGGAATGGTGCGCCGGGTGAAACGCCGGCACGTTTTGCGGCCTCGCGTACGGACACATGCTCGGTTCCCCGTTCCTCGATGATCTCCACGGTTGCCGTGATCAAGGCCTCGACGAGATTGCCGTGATGATATCGCTTGGCATCTCCGGCTTCGTCGGAATCAGTAGTCTTGGTCATCTCAGCCAAATAACACGAGAGCGGAATGTAATCACTGATTATTTCCCTTGTGTTCGAGCGCTGCGTATGTAATCACTGCTTACATCGCAACGGAGGTTACCATGTTTCGCATCATCGCAACGACTGCCCTCGCTTTCTCCTTATTGTCGCTCGTATCTGCCGAGGCCGAGGATCGGCCCACCCTGGAAGTCGTCTGGCCGACGGCAGGTTCAGTTGTCGAACTGGGCAATGCTCCTGAGAAGGCGATAGGCGTTGTCGTCAGGAGCAACTTCAGGCTGCTCCCTGCGGGTGAGTGCGGGGAAATCAAGCAATGCGGCCACGTGCATATGAAGATCGATCCCAACGGAGACACCTGCAACATCCCCGGCAAGCCGTACAACAGCATGAACAGCGACTTTGGCGGTGATCTTATCAAGGCCCGTTTCGGCCATTGCCCGGATGCCGCCGGCAGACACGTGATCGGCGTGCTTCTTGCCGATGATCATCACCGGCCCATTCTAGTAGACGGCAAACCTGTTACCGCTCTGGTGACGGTGACCACGAAATAGGGCATGCCACGAAATAGAGCATGGATGACATCTTCACCTTCGAGGCGAAGATGTTTTCTGACACGGGCCTGCTGAGGGAAATTTGGGCCGGCGCTTCGCCGGCCGGCAGTCACGACATCGTGTCGAGCTTGCGCTGCATCGCGGCGATCTGCTCCTTCAGCTCCTGAAGGTCGTCGGGTTTTTCCGATGTTTCCTTCCTGGCCGGTTCGGCCGGCGCTGCTGCCGGCGCAGACCCCCCAGGCGGGAACGGCGTGAACAGCCGCATGGCGTTCTGGAACATCTCCATGTTGCGCCGCGTCTGCTCCTCCAGAACCTTGATCGGCGTCGCGATCTTCATCATGTCCATCGGCGACTTGCCGAGGGCATCTTTCATCTGCTCGCGAAAGCGTTCCTGCTCCTTCGAGAAGGCCAGCATCGACTGTTCGAGAAAGCTCGGCACGATCATCTGCATCTGGTCGCCGTAATAGGCGATGAGCTGACGCAAGAACGGGATCGGCAGCATGTTCTGCCCGTCCTTGTTCTCCAGCTCGAAGATGATCTGGGTCAGCACCGGATGCGTGATGTCGTCACCGGTCTTGGCGTCCTGGACAGTAAAGTCCTCGCCTTTTTTGACCATTTCAGCGAGATCCTCGAGCGTCACATAGGTGCTGGTGCCCGTATTGTAGAGACGGCGATTGGCATATTTCTTGATAACAATAGGTTCGTCTTTTGCGGCCATCTGCATCCTCCCCGGACACCGGGCAGCTTAAGTAAGCCGCCGGTAACGATTGCGCCTTTTTAAAGGATATGCGCAAAAGCGTCATGAATCCAAGCAGTTTGTGCAGTGCGAGAACATTTTATGCTGCGCAGCACGGATGGGCTGCCGTCGCCGCGACGCGCGGCCTGCTTGCGACGGAGCAACGCCCTAGCCATTTCGGGTTTGACTCGGGTTGTGGAAAGGGCAAGAAAAGTCCCCGACGGCACCCGAAATCGTTCCCCGAAAGCCTGGAGAAGAACATGTCCGCTTCCAACGCCATCGTTGTCGCCAGTGCAGCGCGCACGCCTGTCGGCTCCTTCAACGGCGCCTTCGCCAACACGCCAGCCCATGAACTGGGTGCCGTCGCCGTCAGGGAAGCGCTTGTCCGAGCCGGCGTTGACGGCAAGGAGGTGGACGAGGTCATCCTCGGCCAGATCCTGACCGCGGCTCAAGGGCAGAACCCGGCGCGACAGGCGGCTATGGCCGCCGGCGTGCCGCAGGAGGCGACCTCCTGGGGCCTCAACCAGCTCTGCGGCTCCGGCTTGCGCGCCATCGCGCTCGGCATGCAACAGATCGCCCAGGGCGACGCAAGGATCATCGTTGCCGGCGGCCAGGAATCAATGTCGATGGCTCCGCACGCGCAGCATCTGCGCGGTGGCGTCAAGATGGGCGATTTCAAGCTGATCGACACCATGATCAAGGACGGCCTGACCGATGCCTTCTATGGCTATCATATGGGCAACACCGCGGAGAACGTCGCCCGCCAGTTCCAGATCACCCGCGACGACCAGGACCAGTTCGCACTGGCTTCCCAGAACAAGGCCGAGGCCGCGCAGAAAGCCGGAAAATTCAAGGACGAGATCGTTGCCTTCACAGTCAAGGGCAGGAAGGGCGACACGATAGTCGACCAGGATGAATACATCCGCCACGGCGCGACAATCGACGCCATGACCAAGCTCAAGCCCGCCTTCGACAAGGAAGGCACGGTAACCGCTGCCAATGCCTCCGGCATCAACGACGGCGCCGCCGCCGTGGTGCTGATGACCGAAGCGGAAGCCGCAAGGCGCGGCATCACACCGCTGGTGCGTATCGTTTCCTGGGCGACCGCCGGCGTCGACCCGCAGATCATGGGGACGGGACCGATCCCCTCCTCGCGCAGGGCGCTGGCCAAGGCCGGTTGGTCGGTCGGCGACCTCGATTTGGTCGAAGCCAACGAGGCCTTCGCCGCGCAGGCCTGCGCCGTCAACAAGGACATGGGCTGGGACCCGGCGATCGTCAACGTCAATGGCGGCGCCATCGCCATCGGCCATCCGGTCGGCGCCTCGGGCGCGCGCATCTTCAACACGCTGGTCTACGAAATGGGCCGCAGAAATGCCAAGAAAGGTCTTGCGACGCTGTGCATCGGCGGCGGCATGGGTGTTGCCATGTGCGTGGAAGCATTGTGATGAGATAAGCGATACGAATAGGATGCTGGCGCAAAGCGAGTAGGGAATAGAGGGCAAACCCCACCGCTTCAACGCTCAGTCATCTGCATTTCCCGGGAGGACATATGACAAAGGTTGCAATCGTCACAGGCGGGTCGCGCGGCATCGGCGCGGCGATATCGGTCGCCTTGAAAAGCGCCGGCTATTCGGTCGCCGCAAACTACGCGGGCAACGAGGAAGCGGCGGCAAAGTTCAAGGCCGCGACCGGCATCCCGGTCTATAAATGGTCGGTCGCCGACTACGAGGCCTGCGCCGCCGGCATCAAACAGGTAGAGGCCGATCTCGGTCCCGTCTCGGTGCTGGTCAACAATGCCGGCATCACTCGCGACGCGATGTTCCACAAGATGACGCGAGAGCAATGGAAGGAGGTCCTCGATACCAACCTTTCCGGCGTCTTCAACATGACGCATCCGTTGTGGGGCGGCATGCGCGACCGCAAGTTCGGTCGCATCATCACCATCTCCTCGATCAACGGCCAGAAAGGCCAGGTCGGCCAGGTCAATTATTCGGCCTCGAAGGCGGGCGATATCGGCTTCACCAAGGCACTGGCCCAAGAAGGCGCGCGCGCCGGCATCACCGTCAACGTCATCTGCCCCGGCTATATCGCCACCGAGATGGTCAAGGCGATGGACGAGAAGGTCCTTAACGAGCGCGTCATCCCGCAGATCCCGGTCGGCCGTCTCGGCGAGCCGGAGGAGATCGCGCGCTGCGTCGTCTTCCTCGCTTCCGACGATGCCGGTTTCATCACCGGGTCGACCATATCAGCCAATGGCGGCCAGTACATTAGCTGAGGCTTGGGATGTCGCGGATGCCCCCCCGTACCGGCCTGACGGCAGGTACGGGCAGATAACCGGGCTGTCACGCGGCACGTTTCAGCGCTGGGCTGGCTTCAGGCTGGATTTGGGCAATTGAACCTGCCTCGCACGCGGGCGCCGGCAGACGGGCAAGCGGCGCCCGACTGAGGCCCGACAGCTTCAAGGCGATGCGGCGCTTCAGGAATGGTGTGAGGTTCAGCACCGATAGCATGAGGTTGCGGACGAACCGCTTCACCGGACTGCGGGTAAGCGCCATGCCGGTCATCATGGCAGCCAGGTCAAGCACCTCCTGGGCCGCCGGGCGTCGCAGTGTTTCATAGAGTTCGAGCTCCGCTTCCGGGCGCACGCCGTTCACCACGTCGCCAAGCAACTGACCAAGCACGACCGCGTCGACGATGCCGGTGTTCATGCCTTGCCCTCCGGCCGGGCTGTGTACGTGCGCGGCATCGCCCATCAGGAACAACCGGTCCTTGCGGTATGACCGGACCAGGCGGTGATGCACGCGAAAACGCGAGCTCCATTTCAGGTCGAGCACCCGGCCTCGTTTGCCGGTCGGTCCGCGGCTGTCCAGCAGCGCCTGTATGTCTGCGACCGCGGGTTTTTCCGGCGCGTCGTCCATTGTCGCGACGACGCGGTACGATCTGTCCGGAAGCGGCGCCACCACCACCAGCCCGGCTGGCGCAAAGAACAGCGACACTTCGGTTGGCCCAACCGGCCAGTCGAGACGAACGTCGGCGAGAACGAACGACGCCTCATAGGCCGCGCCGTCGAACTCGATGCTGGCCGAGCTGCGCACCAGGCTGTGCATACCGTCGCCGCCAACAACGTAGCGTGCCGATATGATCTTCTCGCTGCCGTTCTCGACCACCGTCACCCACGCACCGTCAGTGTCCTGAACCACGGCCTTGGCCTCGACCATGCGGTGGATCACGCCGCCCAGGGCGGCAATCCGCTCGGCGAACACCTGCTCGGTGAGATTCTGAGGCAGCATCATCAGATAGGGATGCCTCGACGGAAGCCTTCCGAAATCGAGCTTGAGCAGTGCCCGATTGCGGTCGCGGATGGCGAAATTCTGCAGCTTCAGGGCAAGTTCGCTCAGCCGCTGCGTGACGCCCAGCGGCTCCAGCGCTTCCAGCGTCTGAGCGTGGATGACGCCAGCCCGCGAGGTCTGAAGGCCCTCCCCAAGCCTGTCGATCAGAACATGGTCGACCCCGGCCTGGTGCAGCACGATGGACAGCGCCAAGCCGGTCGGGCCGGCGCCAATAATCAGGATTTCCGTTGTATCGGGCAACATTTTCTCTCTCCATTTGTCAACATATGTTGACTTTTTAGCCGAAGCCATTGCATTTGTCAACGACCGTTGGCATATGCATTTTCATGACCGAGAATCAGTCGAAGAAACCCAGCAAGTCGGATCGCACCCGGGCTCAGATACTTGAGGCCGCGAGGCTCCTGTTCGCCGAACGCGGCTATGACGGCGCCTCGATCCGTGACGTCGCGGCCCATGCTTCGATCGATCCGGCCATGGTGATCCGCTATTTCCGCAGCAAGGACGAGTTGTTCGCCAGGGCGGCCGTCGTCGATCTGAAATTGCCCGCACTACGGGTGATCGACCGAACCGACATCGGCAAGACACTGATCAGGCGATTTCTCGAAATCTGGGAAGATCCGGCCAACGGTACCGGCATGGTAATTCTGCTGCGTTCGGCGACGTCGAACGAATTTGCCGCCGAAAAGTTGCGCGATGTATTTGCCAACCAGGTGAGGCCACTGGTTGCGGCGGTCGCTGATCCAGCCGATGCGGGCCGGCGGGCCGGGCTCATTTCCAGCCAGTTGCTGGGATTGGCGATGTGCCGGTACCTGCTGCGGCTTCCGCCGGTCGTCGCCCTGTCCCAAGACGAAATCATCCAGAACGTCGGCCCCACATTGCAGCGCTATGCCGTCGGAGCGGACGTATCCTGAACAAGCCGTTCAGCGTGGCTGGCCGAGTGTGAGCCTCATGCAGCAACTGCGTCGACCCGATGGCCATGACGCCGCGTGTGCCGAACCAGTACACAAAGGTTAACGGCCGCCGCGCAGCCTGTGCAAAAACCGCCGGCAGCCTGTGGATTCTCGGTGGGAAAGATGTTCACAACACAACATGTTGCGGTGAACAAACCAAGAAACTTCGCCTATCTCTGATTCGTCGCCGATTCGTTCCGGCTTTGAGCGGAACGTTAACGGCGAGAGCTGAAAACACCCTCGAAATGATTAAAGCGTATTAGGAAACATCAATAATTTCATAATGTTGGGCGAAGCAGATTGGCCGGCCACGATCATTCACCGGCAAAGGTTAACCGCAGTGCTCGCTTGGATGCCGCTTGCATGAATCGGGCCAGTTTCTGTGATTCAGCATGTGGTGAGACTCGCTGGCAGAAAGCCCAGATGTAGCCGTGAACAAACCCTGAATCAGCGCCAGTCAGTGATTCGTCGCTGATTCGTTCCAGACTCGTTCCAACTGTTAATCGGGAACAGATTTTCTGGCTTGAAGCGACCAATCGGCCTGCCCTCGGCACATTCCGCTTTCGCTTCGCGCCCGAAATCCCTATGTGTCGCCTGTCATACGCGGCCAATATGGGCGCGCTCCCGACAATGCGAGGCAGAGAGCCTTATTTCCAGGCCGATGAACATCCATCCGAAACACACTGAACCGCTGATCCTGTCGGGTCGAGACGTGACGGCCGTGCTCGGCCCGACCAACACCGGCAAGACCCATCTCGCCATCGAACGCATGGTGGCGCATGAAAGCGGCGTCATTGGCCTGCCGCTCAGGCTGCTTGCCCGCGAGGTCTATACGCGCGTCTGCGAGAAGGTCGGCGCCCATAAGGTTGCGCTCATCACCGGCGAGGAAAAGATCCAGCCGGCGGGCGCGAAATACTCGGTCTGCACCGTGGAAGCGATGCCGCGCGAGACCGACGCCGCCTTCGTTGCCATCGACGAGGTCCAGCTCGCCGGCGATCTCGAACGCGGCCACATCTTCACCGATCGCATCCTGCATCTGCGCGGCCGCCAGGAGACGCTGCTGCTGGGTGCGGCCACCATGCACGGCATCCTGCAGCGCCTGCTGCGGGGCGTGTCGGTGGTGACCCGGCCACGCCTATCGCATCTTGCCTATGCCGGCTCGAAGAAGCTGACCCGCCTGCCGCGGCGCACCGCGATCGTCGCTTTCTCGGCCGACGAGGTCTATGCCATCGCCGAGCTGATCCGCCGCCAGCAGGGCGGTGCCGCCGTCGTGCTCGGCGCACTCAGCCCGCGCACCCGTAACGCCCAGGTGGCGCTGTTCCAGTCGGGCGACGTCGACTATCTCGTCGCCACCGACGCCATCGGCATGGGCCTCAACCTCGACCTCGACCATGTCGCCTTCGCCCAGAACCGTAAATTCGACGGCTACCAGTACCGCAACCTGACGGCGGCCGAGCTCGGCCAGATTGCCGGCCGTGCCGGCCGGCATTTGCGCGACGGCACCTTTGGCGTCACCGGCCAGGTCGATCCGCTGGATGAGGAACTGGTCAAGAACATCGAGGCGCATGATTTCGATCCGGTGAAGGTGCTGCAGTGGCGTACCGCGCATTTCGATTTCGCCAACCTCGATGCGCTGAAGCGCTCGATTGAGACCAACGCCCCGGTCGAAGGCCTGACGCGCGCACTGCCGGCAGTAGACGCGCAGGCGCTCGAGCATCTGTCGCGCGACGAGGACGTCCGGGCACTCACCACCGATGCCGGACGCGTGGCGCTGCTGTGGGAAGCCTGCGCGCTGCCCGACTACAGGAAAATCGCGCCGGCCCAGCACGCCGACTTGATCGCCTCCATCTACATGGACCTTGCCAGGCAAGGCCATGTCGACGAGAACTACATGGCCGAGCAGGTGCGCCGTGCCGACACCACCGAAGGCGACATCGACACGCTGTCGCACAGGATTGCCCAGATCCGCACATGGACCTTCGTTTCCAACCGGCCCGGCTGGCTGGCCGATCGGGCACACTGGCAGGAAAAGACGCGCGAAATCGAAGACAGATTGTCGGATGCGCTGCATGAGCGGTTGACGAAACGTTTTGTAGACCGCAGGACTTCCGTCCTCATGCGGCGCCTTAGAGAAAACACGATGCCTGAAGCCGAAATCAGCCCAACCGGAACCGTCCTCGTCGAAGGCCACCATGTCGGCGAGTTGCAGGGTTTCCGCTTCACCGCCGACCAGAGCGCCGGCGGCGAGGACGCCAAGGCGGTGCGGGCGGCGGCGCAGAAAGCGCTTGCCGCCGAGTTCGAGGCGCGGGCCGAGCGCTTCGGCGCCTCTGCCAATGGCGACATCGCGCTGGGTTCGGATGGCACGCTGCGCTGGATCGGCGCCCCGATCGGCACACTGGTTGCCGGCGAAGACGCTTTGAAGCCGCGTCTCGTTCTGCTCGCCGACGAGCAACTCACCGGCCCGGCCCGCGACAAGGTTGCGGCGCGCGCCGAGCGCTTCGTCAACTTTCAGATCGAATTCCTGCTGAAGCCGCTGGTCGACCTCAAGAACGCCGAGCAGATCACTGGCATCGGCCGCGGCATCGCTTTCCAGCTCGTCGAGCATTTCGGCCTCATCAACCGTCGCGACATCGCCGACGAGATGAAATCCCTCGACCAGGAAGGCCGCGCGGCGCTTCGCCGTCTCGGCGTGCGCTTCGGCGCCTACCATGTCTTCGTGCCGGCGCTGATCAAGCCGGCGCCGGCCGGGTTGATAACGCTGCTGTGGGCGCTGAGAAACGACGGCAAGGACAAACCTGGCTTCGGCGATGTCGTTCACGCACTGGCCTCCGGCCGCACCTCGGTGGTCATCGATCCGACCTTCGACAAGACCTTCTACAAGCTGGCGGGCTACCGCAATCTGGGCCGGCGTGCTGTACGCGTCGATATTCTCGAGCGGCTGGCCGACCTGATCCGGCCGGCGACCAACTGGAAGCCGGGCCTTGGGCCTCGCCCCGACGGCGCCTATGACGGCCAGTCCTTCGTGGTGACGCCGCCGATGATGTCGATCCTCGGCGCCACCGCCGACGACATGGAAGAAATCCTGAAGGGACTCGGCTATCGCGCCGATGCCAAACCGGCGGCCGAGGTCAAGGCGCGGCTCGAAGCACAGGACAATGCCGCGCGTGAAGCTGCCGCTGCAAAGCAGGCGGCGGAAGAGGCAACGCAAGCCGAGCAGGCGAGGATGGCGGAAGCAGCTGCCGCGGCAGAGCCGCCGGCGGAGGTTTCCGAGCCCGTGTCGGATGCGGCCCCAGTTGCGGAGGCTGCGGCCGAAGCCGTGACCGAAACGGAAGACCAGCCGGAAGCTCCAGCCCCTGAAGCTGCGGCAGAAGTCACGCAAGAGACCCAGCCCGCCGCCGAGGCGATTGCTGAAGCACCTGCGGAACCAGCGGCCGAGCCAAGGGCGGAACTTGGGGCGGAAACTGAAGCTGCGGCACCGGCAGAGCCGCCGGTTTCCGACACTACGGAAGCATCGCCGGCCGAACCTGCAGCGACGGCAGGAGCCGTCGCCGGCGAAGCTGCCCCAGAGGCGGAGGAGCCAAAACCTATCCTGTTGTGGCGGCAGGGTCGTTTCGACCAGCGCCCGCGTCATCGCCAGCATGACAACCGCCCCCGGGACAATCATCGGGACAGTCGCGCGCGCAATGGTCAAGCTGCGCCGGACGGCCGCAGCGATGCGCCGGTGGATGCCGGCGGGCAACCGACGCCGGGCGACCGGCCCGCCCGTCAGGGGCGGCACGACCAGCGCGACGGCGCCGGCAAGCCGCGCTTCGACCGCAGCAAGTTCAAGCCTAAACTGCAAGGCGAGGCTGGAGAGCAGCGCGCCGGCAAGCCGCAAGGCGAACGCCCAGACCGGCGCGAAAACCGGCCCGACTGGAAGGCTGGCCGGCAGGACGGCAAAGGCGGCGCCCAAGGCGCAAAGCCCGCCTTCCAGCCAAAGCCGCGTGAGGAACGCCCGGTCCGCTTCGATCCGGACTCGCCCTTCGCCAAGCTCGCCGCGTTGCGCGACCAGCTGAAGAAGTAAGCTGCTCGTCCGATGGTCACTGATGCCCGCCAGCGCATCGACAAGTGGCTGTTCTTCTCGCGCGCGGTAAAATCGCGCACGCTGGCAGCCAAGCTGGTTGTCGCCGGACGCGTCCGCATCAATCGCGACAAAGCAGCGCATGCCTCCGATATGGTCCGGCCGGGCGATGTTTTGACCATCACGCTGGAGCGGCGGATCTTCGTTTGGAAAGTCCTTGGCACCGGCGTACGGCGTGGCCCGGCCGAAGAAGCCCGCCTGCTCTACGAGGACATGTCGCCGCCCCCCGCACCCAAGGGCGAGGCGCTTCCCGATGCGGTGCCGCCGTTGCGCGAGGCCGGCAGCGGTCGCCCGACGAAGAAAGAACGCCGCCAGACCGACCACCTGCTCGGCGACGATTGAGCAAGGTCGAACTTCCGCTTTGCCGGCCCGCTGGAATTCCATTCCGGAAAACCGCGGCACCGCTGGTAAGGGCCGCCCTTGCCACCAGCGGACAAAGGCGTTACCTCACCAAAAAAGCCCAACAAAATGGGACGTCCCGGAGCCGACCAATGACCTATGTCGTGACCGACAATTGCATAAAATGCAAATACATGGACTGCATCGAGGTCTGTCCGGTCGACTGCTTCTACGAAGGTGAGAACATGCTCGTCATCCACCCGGACGAGTGCATCGATTGCGGCGTCTGCGAACCGGAATGCCCGGCCGACGCGATCAAGCCCGACACCGAGTCGGGCCTCGACAAATGGCTGCAGATCAACACCGAATATGCCGAGAAATGGCCCAACATCACCGCCAAGAAGGAGCCGCCGGCCGACGCTAAAGACTTCGATGGCGAAACTGGCAAATTCGAGAAATATTTCTCCCCGGAGCCCGGTGAAGGCGATTGACGAGCCTGCCGGCTGCGGCGGCCTGACGTCGCGTAACAGACGTGATACATTAACTGCCTTGACAGGCGGCGACGGCGCGTGGCCTTCGCGCGTGCAGCAAAACCTTGATTCTTCCGACTTTTTGTGTTACACGAACCAAACATGCCGGTGACACAACGTCGATTTATGGCGCAAACGCCCCAAATCACTGAAAGGTGAATTTCTCAATCCGGACCAGAGCGATCTGGGGCAGGCGGTCGCAATGTTGCGATTTGCCGGTCCTGGCCTTTCCGGTGAGTTCATCGTTGTGTGGCTAAGGACCGGTCACCCCGGTCGCACGAGTTCGGGCCGGCACGATGCCGGTACCACAACAAGGAGTTCAGGGCGTAATGGCAACGATCACCCCGCAGAAGAAGTCCACCGCAGCGCGCCACGGTTTCAAGACCGGCGAGTACATCGTCTATCCGGCGCATGGTGTCGGCCAGATCGTCTCGATCGATGAGCAGGAAGTCGCGGGCCACAAGCTGGAGCTGTTCGTCATCGACTTCCAGAAGGATAAGATGCGCCTCAAGGTGCCGGTCGCCAAGGCGACCTCGATCGGCATGCGCAAGCTGTCGGAAGAGGATTATGTCGAGCGCGCGCTGAAGGTCGTGCAGGGCCGCGCCCGCGTCAAGCGCACCATGTGGTCGCGCCGCGCCCAGGAATATGATGCCAAGATCAACTCCGGCGATCTGATCTCGATCTCGGAAGTTGTGCGCGACCTTTACCGCGCCGACAACCAGCCGGAGCAGTCCTATTCCGAACGCCAGCTCTACGAGGCGGCGCTTGACCGCATGGCCCGCGAGATCGCGGCCGTCAACCGCATGTCGGAGACCGAAGCGGTGCGCCTCATCGAGGTGAACCTCAACAAGGGTCCGAAGCGCGGCGCCAAGGCCGACAACGAGGAAGCCGAGCAGGAAGAGGCTGCTTGAGCTTTTTGCTTTCGAATTCAGAAAAACCCGGCCTCGCGCCGGGTTTTTTGTTTTGGCTGACTGGCGATGGCCATTCTAGCGCTCGCCACCGCCCTCCCTTTCCGCCTCGTGCTTCAGCGTCGCGATAAACCGCTTGGTCCGCTGGCGTTCCGGGTTGCTGAACAGCACCGCGGCCGGGCCTTGTTCGACGATGTTGCCGGCATCGAGGAACACCACTTCCCGCGCGATCTTCGAGGCGAGCCGCAGATCATGCGTCGCCATCACCATGGTCGTGCCCTCGCTGGCGAGCTTGCCGAGCACATCGACCACCTCCTGCGCCAGTTCCGGATCGAGCGCCGAGGTCGGCTCGTCGCAGAGCAGGACTTTCGGCGAAGGCGCCAGCGCCCGGGCAATCGCCACGCGCTGCTGCTGGCCACCTGACAGCGTTGCCGGCCAGGCATCGGCCTTGTGCGCCATGCCGACCTTTTCGAGCAGGGCGAGCGCCCGTTCGCGCGCCCTTTCCTTGGGCCATTTCAGCACCGTCACCAGCCCCTCCATGATGTTCTCGATCGCGGTGCGATGCGGAAACAACTGAAAATTCTGGAACACCATGCCGGTCTGCAGCCGCAGCCGCTGGATATCCCTGGTCGAGACCCTGCCGCCGGGGTGGAATTCGAGTGCATCGTCGCCGATCCGCACCGTGCCTGACGTCGGTAGCTCGAGCAGGTTGATACAGCGCAAAAGCGTGCTTTTCCCGCCGCCCGATGGCCCGACGAGCGCCGTCACGCTGCCTTCCTCGATGGTGACGGTCACGCCCTTCAGCACGAGATTGTCGCCGAAGCGCTTTTCGATGTTGGTGAGGCCGATCATGCGCGCGCCTCCAGGAAGCCGCCATAACGGTTGAGCCGCTTTTCCAGCCGCGCCTGCAAGGCCGACAGCACGGAGCTCATGATCAGATAGAGGGCCGCCGCCTCGACATAGAGGATCAGCGGCTCATAGGTGGTGGCGACGATGCGCTGCGCTGCCTGGAACATTTCCGGCACGGTGATGGCGGCGGCGAGCGAAGTGTCCTTGACCAGCGAGATGAAGGTGTTGGACAGCGGCGGCACCGCGACGCGCCCCGCCTGTGGAAGAATGGTGCGCCGCATTGCCTGGGCCCAGGTCATGCCGATCGAATAGGCCGCTTCCCACTGGCCCTTGGGCACCGAACCGATAACGGCGCGGATGATTTCCGACGAATAGGCACCGATGTTCAAGGTGAAGCCGATCAGTGCTGCCGGAAAGGCGTCGAGCAGGATGCCGATCGATGGCAGGCCGTAGAAGATAAGGAACAGTTGCACGAGAAGCGGCGTGCCGCGGAATATCCAGACGTAGAAGCGGACCACGGCGACCAGCGGTTTGGGACCGAACAGCCGGACAAGCGCCACGACCAGGCCGAGGACAAGACCGAATGCAAACGACAGCAGCGTCAACGGCACGGTGAAGATCAGTGCAGCCCACAGCAACGTAGGCAGGGATTCCAGCATCAATTGCAGCCAGTGCGGCACGAAGGCTCCTCCTTGCCAGATTGCCGTTGCTCATATCACGCGAAAGCGGCGGGCCGTCAAAGACAGCTCGCCGCGATACGAACGACGCGGGCCGGCATTCGGCCCACACGAGAAGCCGTTTTACTTCGAAACGTCCTGGCCGAAATAGGTGTCGGCGATTTTCTTGTAGGTGCCGTCGGCCTTGATGTCGGCCAGCGCCTTATTGATGGCGGCCACCAGTTCCGGATCGCCCTTGCGCACGATGACGCCGGAATAGTCGGCGTTTTCCTCCTGGGCGGCAATCTTCACATTGGCGTCTGGCTTGTGCTTCTTGAAATCGAGGAAGGACAGGCTGTCGTTGATGGTGGCGTCGGCGCGGCCGGTAAGAAGCAGCTGGATCGACTGGTCGAAGCCGTCGGTGCCGACGAGTTCGGCGCCGTTGGTTTCAGCCAGCTTGCCGAAGTTCGAAGTCAGCGACTGCGCCGCCTTCTTGCCCTTGAGGTCGGCGAAGCTCTTGATATCGGTGTTGTCGCCGCGCACGATCAACACCGCCTTGGAGGCGATGTAGGGATCGGAAAAGTCATATTTGGCCTTGCGCGCCGCGGTGATGCCGACCTCGTTGATAACGGCATCGTAGCGGTTGGCGTCGAGACCGGCGATCAGCCCGTCCCATTTGCCTTCGAGGAACTGGGCCTTGACGCCGAGGCGCTCAGCAATGGCCCGCGCGATCTCGACGTCGAAGCCGACCAGCGCGCCGGAAGCATCATGATAGGTGAAGGGCGCATAGGTTCCTTCCGTGCCGACCTTGAAGACGCCGGATTGCTTGATCTGGTCGAGATTGGCACCGGCATGACTTGCGGCGATGGCCAGAAGCTGCAGCGTTCCGGCGACAATGAGCGATTTGAGCCATTTCATTTTTCTGTGATCCCGTCCTTGGCCGATGTCCGGCGTCATTGCGAGTGCCGGAAAATGACAGATGCGCGATGCCAGAATAAGAAACTAAATTTCAAAAATCTCGCGCCCTTGAAATCCCATTCTCAACCAGCATCTCCCGGCGCCATCCGGCTGAGTCAAGGCCGGTGGTGAATCGCCTGGAACAGCGCAATCGACATGACAGTCCGGGGGAACATTCCCCCGCATGGCACGTTCTTGGCTGTTGTAGGGCGCGGTGCCGCCATTTCAACCATCGGCGCCAACTCACGATTCGATCGCACCGCAACGCCTGAAGCAGGAGCGCGGCATGATGCAAGACAGTGCAGGACGGACCATGGTTCGCGCGGCGATGAAAGCCCCTTATCTGGAACGTGACGAAGAGCATCTCCTGGCGCTGCGCTGGAAGGAAAACAATGACCAGCACGCGCTGCACCGCATCACCGTCGCGCATATGCGGCTGGTCATTTCCATGGCGTCGCGGTTTCGCCACTACGGCCTTCCCCTGGGCGACCTGATCCAGGAAGGCCATGTCGGGCTGCTGGAGGCAGCGGCCCGTTTCGAGCCCGAGCGCGAGGTGCGGTTCTCGACCTATGCGACCTGGTGGATCCGCGCCTCGATGCAGGACTATATCCTGCGCAACTGGTCGATCGTGCGCGGCGGCACCAGCTCGGCGCAAAAGGCGCTGTTCTTCAACCTGCGGCGCCTGCGCGCCCGCCTGGCAAACGGCGCCGAGCAGACGTCGAATGCCACGCTCTACCGCGAAGTGTCGGCGGCTCTCGGCGTTTCCGAGGCCGATGTGGCGATGATGGATTCCCGGCTTTCGGCGCCGGACAGCTCGCTCAACACGCCGCTTGCCGACGATGCGGGCGCAACCGAGCGGATGGAGTTCCTGGTTTCGGATGATCCGCTGCCCGACGAGGTCGTTGGCGATACGATCGACGTCGAGCGCCGCTCGGTTTGGCTGAAGACGGCACTCGGCGCGCTCAATGCGCGAGAACTCAGGATTATCGAGGAGCGCCGGCTGAGCGACGAGGGCGCGACGCTCGAAGCACTCGGCGAAACGCTCGGCATCTCCAAGGAACGTGTCCGCCAGATCGAGGCGCGCGCCATGGAAAAACTCAAGGCGGCGCTGGTAAAGCAGAATCCGGAATTTCTCGCAGCCTGAATCGCGTCAGCTGCTATTTGTCGGTGACGATCTTGACCTTGTCGCCGGCCGAAACCGCGGCACCCGGCGACAGCGCGTTGAGCACCCTGAACAGATCCAGCTTGCGGTCGACGCCGACCATCTGTGCGGCCAGGGAGCCCATGGTCTGGCCGGGCTGCACCGTGACGATGCGGATACGCAGCGGCTTCAACGCCGCCTTCTCGGCAGCACTCAGGATGCGGAACGAGCCGCTGACCGAGCGCGCCACCGTGCTCAGCGAGGTGCTGGCCGAAGGCGCCGCGGTCAGCAAGCGGTAGACCTGGCCGCCGGCGCGGATCACCGCAATGTCAAATTGCCAGCCATCGGCACCGGCATGCGCGGTTGCCGCTTCGTTGCCGTTGATCGTCTCCTGGCGCACGCTGCTCTCGTCGAGGCCGGCAACCCAGCCGCTGCGGATGTAGTCGGTCAGCGAGCGGTCCTTGTCGATCGAGACGCCGTCGAAGCGGATTGCGATGTCGCCCGGGCCTGTCGCCGTCACCGCCGCCGCCGAATTGTCGATGATGAAGCCGTTGGGCACCGAGAACGACACGCCGAGGCCAGGATGCAGGAAGGTTTCGCCGCGCACATAGCCTTCCTCCGGCGTGTCGCCGTAAAGCAGCCCGTCTATGCCAGCAAGGAATGAATCGCGGTCGCGCGACCCGACACCGGGCGCGCCGAACTGGCGGGCGTGGCGCTGCGCGAGATCGATACGCTGCGGCGTGTTGGGGTGCGTCGCCAGGAAGTCGAGGCTGGCGTCGGTGGCGCCGCTGATGGAACGGAAATCGGTATAGGCCGACATCGACTGCAAGAAGCGGCCGGCGGCGTAGGGATCGAAACCGGCCTCGCCGATCGACTTGATGCCGATGGCATCGGCCTCCAGCTCCTGATTGCGCGAGAACTGCGCCAGCCTAAGCTTGCCGCGGACCAGCGCCGCCTTGGCCGTCGGGTTGTCGCCGAGCACATCCGAAACGACCTTGGTCGCCAACCCCTCTTCCGCTTCCAGCTGCTGGCGCTGCAGACCATGATTGGCCGTAACGTGGCCCATCTCATGCGCAATGACGGCGGCAAGCTCGGCCGAATCGTTGGCCAATGCCAGCAGGCCGCGGGTGATGTAGAGATAGCCGCCCGGCAGCGCGAAGGCATTGACGTTGGGCGAGTTGAGGATGGTGATGCGGTAGGTCTGGGTCGGGTTGGCCGACACCACGGTCAGTCTGCCGACGACCTTGGCCACCATGCGCTCGAGCTTGGGGTCGGAATACTCACCGCCATAGGTGGCAAGGATGCGCGGGTGCTGCGCCTTCGCCAGTTGGGCGAGCTTGCTGTTGGCGGCGACATTGTCGACCGTGATCGGCTTGTCTGAGGGCTGGAAGCCCGATTCCTGCACGTCGGGAGGCGTGAACATCTGGCAGCTTGCCAGCGCCACGGCAAGACCGGCCAGCGCCAGAAAGCGCGCCAGCGGTTTCACCCTCCGATTGTCGATGCCGGTCGGCAGATCGGCTTCCTTTCAAGTCCTGGGACGTGACCGCGAAAATCGGGCGCGATTTCCGGAAAGCATCACGCGCAAAATCAAGTGCTAAGGCGTCCTTCGTGCGTCCGACAGATACGAGGCAGCAAGGGCAAATCACGGTCTAAGCCGGACCAGCTCCTGGCGGACCTAGCCACACTACCTCGACCATGGCAAGCAAGCGCCGCTTCGCCTTCTGCCGGTTTGACCATAAATTATGTCCGCTTCCGGGCAACATCTCGTGATCCAGCCGCAAACGGACCCGAGCCGATATAGCGTCGGAATGCCTCCGGTCCAGCCCCGACGAAAAAATCAGCGGCGGTGCCCGTCGCGGCAACTGTGCCACCATCCAGGAAAACCATGTTTTGGCCGATACGGCGCGCATCTTCCGGCTGGTGCGTGACGAATAGCACCGTCATGCGCTGCTCCGAATGGACGTCGGCCACCAGGTCGAGCATGTCGTCGCGCAGTGCCGGTCCGAGCGAAGCGAACGGCTCGTCGAGCAACAATACCGGCCGGTCGCGCACCAGGACCCGGGCGAGCGCGACGCGCTGCCGCTCGCCGCCGGAGAGTTCGCGCGGCAGCCGGCTTTCCTTGCCGGCAAGGCCGACGCGCTTCAGCGCTGCGGCGATTGCGGCGCGGTCAGCCTCGCTCAGCCTGAGCGAAGGCGAGCGGCCGAGCCCGACATTCTGCTCGAGGGAAAGATGGGCAAACAGGTTGTTTTCCTGGAACACCATCGATACCGGCCGCGCTGATGGCGGCGCAGTGCTGACGTCGGCGCCGCCGATCAGCACGCGGCCCGACCGCGGCGTCTCGAAACCGGCCACCAGATTGAGCAGCGTCGACTTTCCCGAACCGCTCGGCCCCATGATGGCGGTGATTTCCGACGCCGGGAAATCGACATCGAATACAAGCGGCGTTTCACCATAGCTGAACGAGACATTATCGAGTCGTACGGCCGCGCCTTTTTCCACCGAAATGGACCGTTCCGGGCTGGTCGGCATCATGATTTCTCGCCCCTTCCCAGCCAGTCCGCGGCCAACACCAGCGCCAGGCAGACAAGGCCGAGCAGCAGCGCCAGGCCGGCGGCATCCTCAGTGCGGTAACTGCCCATGCGCGCCAGCAGCAGATAGGGCAAGGTCTGCACGGAATCGCTGCCGAACAGCGCAATGACGCCGAGATCGCCAAGCGACAGCGCCATGGCGAAAGCGAAGCCGGTGGCGAGCGGCCGCCGCAGCGACGGCCAGTCGACCAGCCGCAACCGGTTCCAGCCCGAGATACCAAGCTGTGCGCAGAGCCGTTCGTGGCGTTCGCTCGACGCGTCATAGGCAGGGCGGATGGCGCGGATGGCGAACGGCATCGCCATCACCGCATTGACCGCAACGACCATGACAGGGGCGATCGCAAAGACATCGCTGACGGTGCGCAAGAGCAGGAACCAGCCGGCGCCGATGACGATAGGCGGCACCACCAGGACGAACCCCGCACCGGTGTCGGCCAGATGTTCGAGCAGTGTCCGCCGGCCCTGCCGCCGGGTGAGCGCCAGCGCCCGGCGCGCCATGACCAGCGACAGCGACAACGCCACAGAGAGCAGCGCCGATAGGAGGGAGAGCACGGCACTGGTCGCCGTCGCTTGCCGCACCGCGCTCTCGCCGGCCAGGCGGCCGAGATCGGCGCCAAGCCCGGCTGCCAACGTGGCCGCCATCGGCCCGGCGACAAACAGCAGTGCCAGCCCGATCGCCAATGCGTTCAGCACGGTCTCGGCCGCACCGGCTGAAAAATACCGGCGCGGCGCCACCGGCAGATTGGCATCCCCTACCATATTGGCGCCGAGCCGCGTCAAGGCCAGCACGACGACGAAGGTCAGGGCAATCTGCAGCAGGGTCAGCGTCACAGCCCGCGCCGGGTCGAAGTCGAAACGCAGCGCCTGGTAGATGGCAACCTCCAGCGTCGTCGCGCTGGGTCCGCCGCCGAGCGTAAGCACGATGGTGAAGGAGGTGATGCACAGCATGAAAACGAGCCCGGCAACGCCCGGCAAGGCCGCACGCAGCGGCGGCCATTCGATCAGCCGGAAGGCCGGCGCAGCACCCATGCCAAGCTGGCTCGCCAGCCGCCATTGGTCGGCCGGCACGGTCTGCAACGCCTCCAGGAACAGCCGCGTCGCCAGCGGCAGGTTGAAGAAGACATGGGCGACGAGTATGCCCGACAGGCCATAGATGCCGGGCCAGCTCTGGCCGCCAATCGCGCCGAGCGTGCCGGCGAAATACCCGGCGCGGCCATAGAGTGCCAAGACACCGAGTGCGGCAACAATGGCCGGCAGCGCCAGCGGCACGGCGAAAAGCTGGAGGATGAAGCCTCGCCCGAAAAAACGCGGATGCCGCGACAGGGCACGCGCGACGAACAGCGCCGGTGCGACGGAGAGCAGGGTCGACAGCAGAGCCTGCCAGAGCGTGAAACGGACGACGCGCAAGAGATAGGAATCGAAAGCGGAGGCGGCGCCGGACAGGTCGCGTGTGGCTTCGACGACGAGCCCGGCGAATGCACCGCCGATCAGCAGCGCGATGGCGGCGAGCGCGACGATGCCGGCAGTGACGCGGGGATCGGCCGGATGACGCGTATGCATGTCGCGCTACCCGACACTACGACAGGTGTTGATCGAAGGAAATACCTGGCAATGGCCGAGCCCACCCCTCTCTGGCCTGCCGGCCATCTCCCCCTCAAGGGGGGAGATTGCGCACTCAGCCGCCTTCGCCAATCTCACAAGTGGCAGGACGAGGAGAGGCGACAAAGCTGCCGATCTCCCCCCTTGAGGGGGAGATGGCCGGCAGGCCAGAGGGGGGTGGCTTGGCGCAAACATCCGACGAGGCTTGAGCCCTACTTGCTCATCGCCGCAAGCCACTCATCGACCCAGGCCTTGCGGTTGGCCGCGACGTCTTCCGGGCTGAACAGCAAGGTCTTGGTCGGCTTGACCAGCTTGTCGAACGCCGGGTTGAGCGGCTTGTCGGTTTTGCCGGCCGGGAACATCCAGTTGGTTTCGGGAATGACATCCTGAAATTTCGGTCCGGTCATGAAGGCAATGAACTTTTCTGCCAGCGGGTTCTTCGCACCCTTGGTGGTGATCCCCGCAACCTCGATCTGCAGATATTCGCCCTCCTCGAAGGACGCCGCCTGGTAGCGCTCGGTGTTTTCGGCGACCATGTGGTAGGCCGGCGAGGTGGTGTAGGACAGCACCATCGGCGCCTCGCCCTTGGTGAACAGGCCGTAGGCCTCGCTCCAGCCCGGCGTTACCGTCAGCACCTTCGCCTTGAGTTTGGCCCAGGCTTCCGGCGCCTTGTCGCCATAGACCGACTTGACCCACAGCAGCAGGCCAAGGCCCGGCGTCGAGGTGCGCGGATCCTGGATGACGATCTTCTCTCCGGCATCGCCCTCGACCAATTCCCTGAGGCTCTTCGGCGGGCTCTTCAGTTTTTCGGTATCGTAGACGACGGCGAAATAGCCATAGTCGAACGGCACGAAAATATCGTCGCTCCAGCCGCCCGGCACACTGACGCCCGACACGGCGCCGTGCGGCGAAAACAGGCCGGTTGCCTTGGCATCCGCCGTCAAATTGGTATCGAGGCCAAGTACGATATCGGCCTTGGTCGCGGCGCCTTCCAGCTTCACACGGTTGAGCAGCGCCACGCCGTCGGCGACCGAGACGAATTCGACGACGCAACTGCATTCGGCCTCGAAGGCCTTCTTCACCGCCGGTCCCGGACCCCAATCGGCGGTGAAGCTTTCATAGGTATAGACCGTCAGTCTATCCTGTGCCGATGCCTGCCCTGGCAGGGCGAGCGCGGATGCCGCAAGCAGGACAATTGAGACAAGAGAGTGGAAAAAACTGCGCATCGGCGCCTCCTTCGTTCGCGTTGAAAGGAATTGAGGCGTCGGGCTGTCCGAAACGTCTAATCCCTCCGCCGGTACAAACCGGATCAGGTTCAGCGGGTTGGCAGTCTTGCCTCTCAGCCGGTCCGCGAAAATCGCGTCCGGCACCCCGTTAGAGCGTTGCGACACATAGGCCCGGCCGAAGTGCTGCGCAAGCGGAAGTTTGCCGGGCATCCAAAGCCCAGCCTTCCGTTTCGTCTGCCGTTTCATCTTCCGTTTCCGGGGCAGGGCTGGTAAGGGCCACGAGATATGAGCACATTCACCATCCTGCTTGGCGGCGATCTCATCCGCACGCCGCTGCTCGACCGCCAGGTCGAAGGCTCCCGCGTCATCGCTGCCGATGCCGGCATCGGCCATGCCCGCATGCTGGGCCTGAGGCCGGAACTTTGGGTCGGCGACTTCGATTCGGTGCCTGCCGAGTTGCCGGAGGATCTGGCCGCCGTGCCACGGCAGGTGTTTCCCGCCGAAAAAGACAAGACCGACGGTGAACTCGCTATCGCCGCCGCACTCGAACGTGGTGCGACCAGCCTTGTGCTCGCAGGCGCCTTCGGCGGCAAACGTACCGACCACATCTTCCTGCATCTGGCGCTGAGCGTCCGGCTGGCGGAAGGCGGGACGGAAGTGCTTTTGACCAGCGGCGCACAGGAAGGCATTCCCTTGCTGCCGGGAAAGACTGGCTTCGACTATGCCGACGGCACGCTGTTTTCGGTGCTCGGCTTCTCCGATCTCGCCGGCCTGAGCGTCACCGGTGCCAAATGGCCGCTCGACCATGTCGAGGTTGCGTTCGGCTCGTCGCTGACCATTTCCAACGAGGTCAGGGGCCGGTTGGAAATCGCGCTGGCCAGCGGCCGCGCGCTGCTGCTCGCGCATCCCTACCCTCTTCCGGAAAGCTGAGCCCAGAAAGCTGACATGGCGCCGCCGCTTCTCAATCTCGACGGGATAAAGCTGACATTTGGCGGCACGCCGCTGCTCGACGGTGCCGCCCTGACGGCCTCAGTTGGTGACAAGATCGCCCTGGTCGGCCGCAACGGCTCTGGCAAGTCGACGCTCCTCAAGATAGCCGCCGGGCTGATCGAACCGCAGGACGGCGAAGTCTTCCGCCAGCCTTCGGCGACCGTGCGCTACTTGCCGCAAATGCCCGACATGGACGGCTTTGCGACTGTCCGCGCCTATGTCGAGGCGGGGCTCGGGCCGGCCGACGATCCCTACCGCGCCACCTATCTGATGGAGCATCTCGGCCTGACCGGCGAGGAACGGCCGAACGATCTCTCCGGCGGCGAGGCGCGGCGCGCCGCCCTCGCCCGCGTCATGGCGCCCGAGCCCGACATTCTCCTCCTCGATGAGCCGACCAATCATCTTGACCTTTCGGTCATCGAATGGCTGGAGGAGGAGCTTGCCCGCACCTCCTCGGCACTGGTCGTCATCTCGCATGACCGTCGTTTTCTCGAGCGCGTGTCACGCGCCACAATCTGGCTCGACCGCGGCCAGACCCGCCGTCTCGACAAGGGCTTTGGCTATTTCGAGGAATGGCGCGACACGGTGCTGGAAGAGGAAGAGCGCGAGCAGCACAAGCTCGGTCGCCAGATCGTGCGCGAGGAGCACTGGCTGCGCTATGGCGTGACGGCAAGGCGCAAGCGCAACATGCGCCGGCTCGGTGAGTTGCAGACCATGCGCCAGCGCTTTCGCGGCCACCGCGGCGCCGAGGGTGCGGCGACGATGACAGCCAGCGACGCCGCCGAATCCGGCAAACTGGTGATCGAAGCCAAGAACATCGAGAAGAGCTTTGGCGATCTGACCGTGGTCAAGGGATTTTCGACCCGCATCCAGCGCGGCGATCGCGTCGGCCTGGTCGGGCCGAACGGCGCCGGCAAGACGACGCTGTTGAAGATGCTGACCGGCGAATTGAAGCCGGACGCGGGCACGGTGCGGCTCGGCACAAATCTGGAGATCGCCACGCTCGACCAGAAGCGCGAAGCCGTCGACCCGCAGGAGACATTGGCGCAGTATCTCACCGACGGGCGCGGCGAGAACCTCGTCATCAATGGCGAGCAGCGCCACGTCGTCTCTTACATGAAAGACTTCCTGTTCAAGCCGGAACAGGCGCGCACGCCGGTGCGCGAGCTTTCGGGCGGCGAGCGGGCACGGCTGATTCTCGCACGCGTTTTGGCGCGGCCGGCAAACCTGCTTGTGCTCGACGAGCCGACCAACGACCTCGACATGGAGACGCTGGAGCTGCTGCAGGAATTGGTCGCCGGTTTTGCCGGCACGGTGATCCTGGTCAGCCACGATCGCGATTTCCTCGACCGCACCGTGACCAGCATCATCGCGCCGGATGGTGACGGCCGCTGGATCGAATATGCCGGCGGCTATTCCGACATGCTGGCGCAGCGCGGCGGCACCAGGCTGGACGACCGCAGGGCGCGGCCAAAAGCAGAAGCCGGTGAAGCGACGGCGGCAAGCAGGAACGAAGCGGCCGCACCGAAGGGCCCGGCGAAGAAACTGTCGTTCAAGCAGAAATTCGCGCTGGAAACCTTACCCAAGAAGATCGAGGCGGTGTCGGCCTCGATCTCGCGGCTGGAGAACAACATCGCCGATCCGGCCTATTACGAGCGCGACCCGGCCTCGTTCCAGAAGACGATTGCCGCGCTCGACAAGGAGCGCGTCACACTGGCAGCGCTCGAGGAGGAATGGCTGGAACTCGAGATGCTAAGGGAAGAGATGGAGGGATGAGAGGTTGCATGCACGCTCATATGCGCCTACATTATGCGCATAAATGGGAGCGGCTGTATGCTTCAATCGAATCCAAAAACCCAAAGAAAGTCGGTTAATACATCGATCGAATCCCGATTGATCGAGGATGCCAAGGCGTTGGGCATCAATATATCCCGCGCTGCGGAAGAGGGCATCGCCAAGGCGATTTCGGCCGAAAAAAACCGCCGGTGGCAGGAGGAAAACAAGCAAGCGATCGACAGTTCGAATGACTATGTCAGGCGCAACGGCTTGCCTCTGGCCAAGCACCGGCTGTTTTGATGGCACGTTATGATTTCTACCAGAGTGCCGAAGGCGACGGTTACCTTCTCGATGTCCAATCCGACCTTCTGGGACGGCTCGACACGAAGGTCATCGTCCCGCTGATGCCAGCCAATAAGGCCCCAGTGCCGGGCCGCCGGCTAAACCCTATCTTCACCATCAACGGTAAGGACCATGTCATGGTCACTCAATTCATGTCAGCCTTGATGACCTCTGAATTGCTCGTTGCCGAAGGAAATCTTTCTCGCCATCACGACGACATCGTGAGCGCGCTCGACATGCTGTTCCAAGGCTTCTGAGCCAGAGAGGCGTTGGGCTGGTGAGCCGGCCTCACCCCGCCGTCTTTGTCTGCCAGGCCTTTAGCGCCTCGTCGAACACCTTCTCGCCTGGAATGCCCTTTTCCATGGTGAGCAGCGCCCGCCGCCCGGTCTTGTAGACGACCGGCACGTCGATCCAGTCCTGGCCTCTGAGCAAGGTCAGATTGGCGTCTTCATCCGCCTTGGTATCGTTGAGCGCAACCAGGAAGAAACCGTCGGCGATCTTGGCCGGGATGCCGATCAGCGGGCTTCCGGCATCCTGCTCGGAGCCCTTCATGGCGACACGCAGGATGTTGTCGACGCCGCCGCCCTCGAAGCCGTCAGGCGTCAGGAAGATCATCTCGATAATATGGCTGGCCGGCAGCGTCTGGTCGGTGTTGCGACGGATCGTCATGCGCAACTGGATATCCTTGCCTGGAATGGTGGCCTCGGCGCGGATCGCCGGCTCGGGTGGCAAGTCGCCGCCGGGCGATTCCTGCACCAGTGACCAGACGATGTTGCCGGGCTCGGCCGAGCCTTGAGCGGTGCTGGTGCGCTCCTCGTAGAAGATCGCCTTCTGGCCGACGGCCAATGCGGCTTGCGGCGGAACTGCCGTCGGGGCCGCTGCCGGCGCGGGCGGCGGGGCGGCCGCTGCAGCATCGGCCGGCGCTGCTGCCCCGTTGGCGGGCGGCGTCGCGGGAGTTGGTGCAGCGGACCCATCGACTGCTGGAGCATTGGCGGTGGCTTGCTTGTCGGCGGGTGCGGCCGGTGCCGGCGCGGCGGGTGCCGGGGTGGTCGGCGCTTGTGCGGCCGATGGCGGCGTGGTCAGTGCGGCGACGGATTCGCCTTCGCCGATGCCCGCCTGCCCGCCCGCGGGGCCGGGATCGACTTCGTGGCCCTCGGGCGTCCGGCGCTGCGTGAACTTCGCGCCCTCGCCGGCCTCCGTCGGAGGCGCGGCGGCCGGTACCGCCGCATCGGCCTCCGGCTTGGCCGGGGCTGGTTTTACCAGCGGTTCGGTGGCAACGGCTTTGGTCGAGTCGAGGCCGAGCATGCTGCCGAACGCATCCTTGTTCAGCCAGATGCCATAGCCACCACCGGCAATGACGAGCAAGGCAATGGCGGCGGCGATCACACCGCCATAGCTGCGCCTGCGCTCGGCAGGATGGAGCCGCTGGAACCTGTCCTCCGCGGGGCCGCCGTCGTTGGAAAAGTCGTCGCCCCGAAAAACGCCGTCTTGGCCGTCAGCCGTCGGAAGATCCATATCGGACGGCGGCGGACCAGCGCGCTCCTGAGAAAGAGCGACGGGCTGCGGCTTTTGCCAGTTCGGCGCCGCCTTGGCGGCCGTGGGCTGCCAGGCCGGCCCAGTCTTTGCTGGCTCCGTCTTTGCCGGCTCGGTCTTGGCCGGCTGCCATGCCGGCTCCGTCTTTGCTGGCTGTCGGATATGGCTGGACTGGTTCTTGTTGCGGTCGATGGAGGAGAAGATGTCCTCCAGTTCCGCCAGCGGGTCGGGTGGCGGCGCAGGCTTGGCATAGTCCCGCTCGACTTTGGCGATGGCGTCTTCCAGTGCACGCATCTGCCGGTCGACATCGGAAGGCGTCATCGTGGCCTTCTCTGCGAGTTGTTTCGCGATTGACGAACGGGCCCTGTCATAGACCCTGGCGCGCACTTCCGCCGACGGCTCACCGAGTTTATCGAGCGCCTTTTTCAGAATAGGAACAAAATCTACCATACGTCAGTCGACCTGCATTTGTTTCTGGGCCGGCCCCCGCAAATCAGCCGCAATGCCCGGAAGGCTGAGAAACTAGTCTTGAAACGGATCGGTCACAAGTATCGTGTCGTCCCGTTCAGGGCTGGTGGAAAGGAGTGCGACCGGCGCGCCGATCAGCTCTTCGATGTAGCGGACGTACTTCACTGCCTGGGCCGGCAGGTCGTTCCAGCTGCGCGCGCCGGCAGTGGTGCCTTTCCACCCCTCCAGCGTCTCGTAGACCGGTTCGACGCGGGCCTGCGCACCCTGGCTGGCCGGCAGGTAATCGATCGCCTCGCCGTCGAGTCGGTAGCCGGTACAGACCTTGATCTCGTCCAGCCCATCGAGCACATCGAGCTTGGTCAGCGCAATGCCCTTGATGCCGTTGACGGCGACGGCCTGGCGGACCAGCACGGCATCGAACCAGCCGCAGCGCCGCTTGCGGCCGGTGACGACGCCGAATTCATGGCCGCGCGTGCCCAGGAACTCGCCGATCTCGTTCTTCTGTTCGGTTGGAAACGGGCCTTCGCCGACGCGCGTCGTATAGGCCTTGGTGATGCCGAGCACATAGCCGATGGCGCCCGGCCCAACACCCGACCCGGCGGCGGCCTGACCGGCAACCGTATTGGACGAGGTGACGAACGGATAGGTGCCGTGGTCGATGTCGAGCAACGTGCCTTGCGCGCCCTCGAACAGGATGCGCTCGCCGGCGCGGCGCTTGTCGTCGAGGATTTTCCAGACGCGGTCCATATAGGGCAGGATCTCGTCGGCCACCGAGATCAGCTCGCTCATGATCGCCTCATGCGTGACCTCGGCATGGCCGAGCCCGCGCCGCAGCGCATTGTGGTGCGTCAGCAGCCTGTCGACCTTCAAGGGCAGCGTTTCCAAATCCGCCAAATCCATCACCCTGACCGCGCGCCGGCCCACCTTGTCTTCATAGGCGGGACCGATGCCGCGACGGGTCGTGCCGATCTTCGTTCCGGAATTGGAAGCGGCGTCCTCGCGAAATCCGTCCAGTTCCCGGTGCAAGGACAGGATAAGCGCGGTGTTTTCGGCTATTTTCAGGCGGTCTGGCGTCACCTCGACGCCCTGCGCCTTCAATTTCGCAACCTCCGCGACGAAAGCGTGCGGATCGAAGACGACGCCGTTGCCGATGATGGAAAGCTTGCCTTGCCGCACCACGCCGGACGGCAGCAGCGACAGCTTGTAGACCTTGCCGTCGACGACCAGCGTGTGGCCGGCATTGTGGCCGCCCTGGAAGCGCACGACAACATCGGCGCGCTCCGACAGCCAGTCTACGATCTTGCCTTTGCCCTCATCGCCCCATTGCGAGCCGACGACCACCACATTGGCCATATTTCTTTTCCCTTGAGACGCCGCACGAGCAGCTTGAAACAATTCGAAACGATAGGCCTCTATCGCATCGGCCCCCAAAATCGGAATCGATTTTCGGAAAAGCACGACGCGAGATTAAAGCCTTCCGACGCGTACTTTGTAGCGTCCAATTGCACGCACGTCGCTCTATAGCGTCAAGACCCGGCGAGCGCGACCACTCTTTGCCGCCCAAAACGCTCCGAGGCACAACAATTTTCGCCTTTGACATCATTTACTTGGGCTGGCGGTCGCAATAGGCCCACACCGACCGTCAATTTCCCTCTGCCTGGCCGGGAGTTCACGATGCATCGAGCCGCCTATCTGTTCCTGCTGTTCACCACCTTGCTGTGGGGCGGCAATTCCGTGGCGGGAAAGCTGGCGGTCGGTCATATCTCGCCGATGACGCTGGTCTTCCTACGTTGGCTGCTGGCGGTTCTGATCCTGCTGCCGATCGGCTGGGGAACGCTACGCCAAGACTGGCCGGTGGTGCGCAGGCACTGGTTGCTGCTTGGCGGGCTCGGCGCTTGCGGCTTCGCCTTTTTCAATGCGATCTTCTACACGGCGCTCAACTACACGACGGCGATCAACGTCTCGATCGAGCAGGCGGCGATACCGATCGTGATCATCATCGCCAATTTCGTGCTGTTTCGCCTGCGGGTGAACCGGGTGCAGATAGCTGGCGTCGTGCTGACCATCATTGGCGTCGCGGTGACGGCGAGCCATGGCGACCTGCGCCAGCTTCTCAAGCTGGATCTCAACTTTGGCGACGCGATCATGCTGGTCGCCGTGCTTTGCTACTCCTTCTATTCGGTGGGGTTGCGGCTGAAGCCGGTCATCCGCTGGCAGAGCCTGATGCTGGCGCTGTCGGTTGCCGCACTCGTCACATCGCTGCCTTTCTTCCTGTGGGAGATTGCCGCCGGCAAGGTCATCGTCCCCGATGCCCGCGGCTGGGCGGTCGCGTTCTATACCGCCATCGGTGCTTCGGTCATCTCGCAGATCTTCTATATCAGGGGCAACGAGCTGATCGGCGCCAACCGGGCCGGCCTGTTCATCAATCTGGTGCCGATCTTCGGTACGCTGCTATCGGTGCTGATTGTCGGTGAGACATTCCAGCTCTATCAGGCGCTGGCTCTCGCGCTGGTGCTCGGTGGCATCAGCCTCGCCGAATACAGCGGACGGAAGATGGCGGCATCCGCTGCTGAATGAAGTCGCTTGCCGCGACGTTCCACCGCCCCGCGTGCTGCTGCACACGGGGCGATCGAATTTCAGGCTATCCCCACATCGAAATGCAGCCGCTTGGCGGAGTCGATCGACTTGTGCGAGCGCACCTGCGCCAACACGTTTTCCGGGAACGGCGCATCGAGATAGAGCAATGCGATGGCATCGCCGCCCGGCCGGTTGCGGCCGAGCTGGAAGTTGGCGATGTTGACGCCGTTCTCGCCGCACACCGTGCCGAGCAGACCGATGATGCCGGGCGCGTCGGCATTGGTCGTGTAGAGCATGTGCTGGCCGACCTCTGCGTCGAGATTGATGCCCTTGATCTGGATGAAGCGCGGCTTGCCGTCCGAGAAACAGGTGCCGGCGATCGAGCGCGTCCTGTGCTCGGTCTTGACCGTCAGCTTGATATAGCCGTCGAACACGCCCGACTTGTCACGCTTGACCTCGGCGACGATGATGCCGCGCTCCTTCACCATGATCGGCGCCGACACCATGTTGACGTCGGAGACCTGCGGCCGGATCAACCCGGCAAGGGTGGCACTGATCAGCGCGCGCGTGTTCATCGTCGCGGTCGAGCCGTCGAACAGTATCTCGACCTCCTTGATCGGATCCTCGGTGACCTGTCCGACAAAGGCGCCGAGCACTTCGGCAAGCTTGACGAAAGGTTTCAGCCGCGGCGCCTCTTCGGCGGTGATCGACGGCATGTTGATGGCGTTGGAAACGGCGCCCTTGATCAAATAGTCGGACATCTGCTCGGCGACATGCAGGGCGACATTCTCCTGCGCTTCGGTGGTCGACGCGCCGAGATGCGGCGTCGCCACGACATTCTCCATGCCGAACAGTGCGTTGTTGTCCGCCGGTTCGACCTCGAACACGTCGATGCCGGCGCCGGCCACCTTGCCGCTCTTCAGCGCCGCGATCAGGTCGGCCTCGACGATCAGCCCGCCACGGGCGCAGTTGATGATACGCACGCCGGTCTTCATCTTCGCGATCGCCGCGGTGTCGATGATGTTGCGCGTCTTGTCGGTAAGCGGCGTGTGCAGCGTGATGAAGTCGGCGCGGGCGAACAGCTCGTCGAGCTCGACCTTTTCGACGCCGAGCTCCTCGGCGCGGCTGTCCGACAGGAATGGATCGAAGGCGATGACATGCATCTTCAGGCCGACGCCGCGCGCAGCGACGATCGAACCGATATTGCCGCAGCCGATGATGCCCAGCGTCTTGCCGGTGATCTCGACACCCATGAAGCGGTTCTTTTCCCATTTGCCGGCGTGGGTCGAGGCGTTGGCCTCCGGTATCTGGCGGGCCAGCGCGAAGATCATGGCGACGGCATGCTCGGCGGTGGTGATCGAATTGCCGAAGGGCGTGTTCATCACGATGATGCCCTTGCGGCTCGCCGCCGGGATGTCGACATTGTCGACGCCGATGCCGGCGCGGCCCACGACCTTCAGCCTGGTCGCGGCGTTGATCAGCTTCTCCGTGACCTTTGTCGCCGAGCGGATGGCCAGCCCATCATACTGGCCGATCACTTCGAGCAGTTTTTCCTTGTCCTTGCCGAGATCCGGCAAATAGTCGACCTCGATGCCGCGATCCCTGAAGATCTGCACGGCGGTGGTGGAAAGTTTGTCTGAGACGAGAACGCGGGGCATTGGCTTGGTCCTTTGCGATTGGCGTCCCTCCCCCTTGACGGGAGGGTCGGCGCGAAGCGCCGGGGTGGGGTCGTTGCGGCCGGGCGCGGCCGAAAATCTTTTTCTTTCTGGATGGCGGATCGTTGAGCGGGTGGAGGCGACCCCACCCGGCCCTTCGGGCCACCCTCCCCTCGAAGGGGGAGGGATCAGGCCGCCGCTTTGAGCGACGCCTTTTGCGCGGCAAAGGCCCAGTCGAGCCAGGGCAGCAGCGCTTCGAGATCGGAGGTCTCGACTGTCGCCCCGCACCAGATGCGCAGGCCGGGCGGTGCATCGCGGTAGGCGCCGATGTCGTAGGCGACGCCTTCCTTGTCGAGCACCGAGACAATTGCCTTGGCGAATGCAGCCTGTCCGTCGGCGTCGAGTGCAGCGACATCCGGATCGGTGAAGGAAAGGCAGACCGACGTGTTCGAACGCGTCGCCGGGTCTACGGCAAGATGGCCGAGCCAGGAAGATTTTCCGACAAAGCGATCGAGAACAGCGGCATTGGCATCCGCTCTGGTGACCAGCGCGTCGAGGCCGCCGATCGACTTCGCCCAACGCAGCGCGTCGAGATAGTCCTCGACGCACAGCATCGACGGCGTGTTGATCGTCTCGCCCTTGAAGATGCCTTCGATCAGCTTGCCCCCCGAGGTGAGACGGAAGATCTTCGGCAGCGGCCAGGCCGGTTTGTAGCTTTCCAGGCGTTCCACGGCGCGCGGGCTGAGGATCAGCATTCCGTGCGCGCCCTCACCGCCCAAGACCTTCTGCCAGGAGAAGGTGACGACGTCGAGCTTCTGAAAATCGAGCTTTTGCGCAAAGGCCGCCGAAGTGGTGTCGCAGATGGTCAGGCCCTTGCGTGTGGCCGGGATGAAGTCGCCGTTCGGCACGCGCACGCCCGACGTCGTGCCGTTCCAGGTGAAGACCACGTCGCGGTCGAAGTCGATTTTGGTCAGGTCGGGCAGTGCGCCGTAGTCAGCCTCTAACCTGCGCACATCGGCGAGCCTCAGCTGCTTGACCACATCGGTGACCCAGCCGGAGCCGAAGCTCTCCCAGGCCACCATGTCGACGCCGCGCTCGCCGAGCAGCGACCACAGCGCCATTTCGACCGCGCCGGTATCCGAGGCCGGCACGATGCCGATGCGGTAATCCGCCGGAACCTGGAGGATTTCCCGTGTCAGCTCGATCGCTTGTTCGAGCTTGGTCTTGCCGATCTTGGCACGGTGCGAGCGCCCGAGCGCGGCATTTTTGAGCGCCTCGACCGACCAGCCGGGGCGTTTTGCACAGGGACCTGAGGAAAAATTGGGATTTGCCGGACGGAATCCGGGCTTCGTATGCGTCGTCATCGTGGTCTATCCTTCCAGATAGTGGCCCCTCGTTGGGGAGGGGTGGCCCACGGACGGCGATATGCGTTCAGGCTTTCGGCGTCAAGGGGAAAGTTTTTGTCGCTGCCGGGATATTGCCGGCGACGAAA
The DNA here is from genome assembly GCF_040322615.1 of Mesorhizobium sp. M0119. Taxonomy (NCBI): domain Bacteria; kingdom Pseudomonadati; phylum Pseudomonadota; class Alphaproteobacteria; order Hyphomicrobiales; family Phyllobacteriaceae; genus Mesorhizobium; species Mesorhizobium sp. M0119. Next base: position 154,042 of record NZ_JAMYTU010000006.1, on the reverse strand, counting down.
CGTAAACGGCGGGCCTACGACCCGCCATTGTCAACGCCTCGGCTTCGATCGAGCCTACCAGAGATCGTAGCGTAGTCCGACTTTGACTTGATGATTGTTGATTCCTTTGCGGATCGGAAAGGAAGTCAGGCTCTCGGCAGTCACATATTCGGCGTCTGGCGCGGAAAAATACTGATAGCCCAGATCGACTGAGACGTTCTTGGACACTTGGTAGGCAAGGCCGGCATTCAGCGTGTAGGCGAAGGAGTATTGGGTCTTGTTGTCACGCAGGACGAAATCGTCGGTGGGGTCGGCGTTGTCGGTGAAGTAGCTCGCCGACAGGCGACGCTTGCTCTGCAGGATACCGACACCAGCGCCGAGATAAGGTGTGATTCCGACATAGGTCCCAAGATCGACATAGCCATTGAGTATGCCTGAGAAGGCATAGTTCTTCAGGGTCGCCGATGCCACGGTCGTTCCGTCGTTATAGCCGACGTCGATCTTGTTGCCGGGAAGATAGCCCACATTGAGATCGGCGCGCAGATAGTCGTTGAAATGGTAGCCGAAGCCGATGCTGGCGAAGATGGGATCTTCCTTTTCGTCGAAGCTCGCGGGTGTAAAGGCGAAATGCTCATCCTTGAAGCTCTTCTGCACCAGATAGGAGACATCGCCACGCAGATACCATCCCGAGCCAACCTCGACCGGTACATAGTCGGGCGCCTGGTCGACATAGACCGGCGGTTCGTAATCGGCGCCAAGCGCCGGCGTCAGCGGCACCAGGACGACTGCTGCAAGCGCCAGTGCTACAGGCGATTTGAATGTCATGGTCCTCGGCTCCCGAACTTGGCGCATTCGCGATCGCGCGCCGTTTCAGACAGCATTGTTAACCATAGTGGTTAAGTGCGGGTTAAGGATAACAAGGCGTTAGCAATTGATTTGATCCGCCTTCGCTCCTCGAGCCGGACGGTGTTACAGAGCGCCGCAGCATGTTTAGGCAGCCAAACGAAGCCGCCCGGCATCAGCCGGGCGGTCAACGAATTCCTCGATTTCGAAGCGACTACTTGGTGTAGACGGGCTCGGGTTCCGGAACATAAGGTTCCGGTTCAACGCAGTCCGATCTGCCGAACTGGTAGCGCAGGCCGCCGCGCACCTCATGAACATTGATGCCATTGTCATAGCCGGGGCCGACGCCGCTGCCGAAGTCGAACATCTTCCCACCGTTTATATGGCTGTAGCGGTAGCCGACGTCGAGTTTGACGCGATCGGTCAAACAGTAGGATGCGCCAACCATGGCAGCATAGGCAAAACGCCAGCCCTTGCCGCCGCGGTGGAAGAATTCACCGTCTTCATCGCTGTTGTGGAGTGTATCCCACTTAACCCAGGCGCCGCCGATGCCGGCGCCGACATAGGGCGTGATACCGTGCCATGTGCCGATATCGACATAGGCGTTGGCGAGCAGCAGCAGCGCGGTATAGGACGAGGTGTCGACCGAAGTACAAGGATCTCCATCAAGGCAGATGCCGCTGGTCGAGCCGCGGAAGGTGGATTTGCTCATCCAGTCCGCGGTCAAGTCGGTGCGGAAGTGCCGGTCGATTTGATAGCCAACGCCGGCACCGGCCGAGAAAGCACTCTTCAGCTTGCCGCTGTCAAAAGTGCCGGTTCCGGGAGGCGGTCCGTAGGTGATGTAGTCGCCACCACGAAACTTCGACCAGTGATAGTCGATGTCGCCACGGATATACCAGCCGCCAAAGTCGGCCGGCTGCTCGTAGGCAACCGGTGGCGGCGCCTCCTCGACGACGGGCGGCTCGACGAAATCGGCGGCGAATGCCGGCCCGGCGCCGGCAAACAGCGCGGCCAGGAGAGCCATTCTTGCTGTGTTGAACATGCTTATCACCCCTGAGAACCCTCGAACGGCGAACGCGCCCGAAATGTGATTGACTTCAGTTGTGGATAATGAATCGGAAAGGTTAAAAGGCGTTTAACCGTATTGATTAACCACGAATCTCTAAAAGTGGAGCAATCTGGCGGCCGTTGCTGCAGGCGGAGCTGGCCGCGACCCAATAAAAAAGCCCGCCGGCAAGGCGGGCTTTTGAACCGATGTTGGAGGGAGATCAGGCGGCGCTGCGCGTTTCCGAAATGACCTCGACGATGTCGTTGACCACGGACTCGACAAGCTGCGGGTCGTCGCCCTCCGCCATGACGCGGATGAGCGGCTCCGTGCCGGATGGCCGGATGACCAGGCGCCCGGCCTTGCCGAGGCGATTGCGCGCATCTTCGATCGCCGCCTTGACTGGCGCCTCCTCCAGCGGCTTGCCGCCGGAAATATGCACATTCTTCAAAAGCTGCGGCACCGGCTCGAATTTCTTCGACAGTTCGCTGACCGGCCGGTTATGCCGCTTGATGCAGGCGAGCACCTGGAGCGCCGAGACGAGGCCGTCGCCGGTAGTCGAGAAATCGGACAGCACGATGTGGCCCGACTGTTCGCCGCCGACATTGAGTCCATGGGCACGCATGTGCTCGACGACATAGCGGTCACCGACCTTGGTGCGATGCAACTGCAGGTTCATGTCGCCGAGGAAGCGTTCGAGGCCGAGATTGGACATCACCGTCGAGACGACGCCGCCGCCGGCCAGCCGTCCGTTCTGGTGCCAGGATTCGGCGATCAGTGCCATGATCTGGTCGCCATCGACGATCGCGCCGTTTTCATCGACGATGACGACGCGGTCGGCATCGCCGTCGAGCGCAATGCCGATATCGGCGCGCACCTCGTGCACCTTCTTTTGCAGGCCGGCCGGATGAGTCGAGCCGCATTCCTTGTTGATGTTGAAGCCGTTGGGCTCGACATTGATGGCAACGACCTCGGCGCCGAGTTCCCACAGCGCGTCGGGCGCCACCTTGTAGGCGGCGCCATTGGCGCAATCGACGACGATGCGCAGGCCCGACAGCGACATCGAGCGCGGCAGCGTGCGCTTGGCGAATTCGATATAGCGGTCATGCACGCCGTCGACGCGTTTGGCGCGGCCGAGCCCATCGGAATCGGCGAGCGCCAGTTCGATATCCTTGTCGAGCATCCCCTCGATACGCTCCTCGATCTCATCGGACAGCTTATAGCCATCGGGACCGAACAGCTTGATGCCGTTGTCGTAATAGGGATTGTGCGAGGCAGAGATCATCACCCCGATATCGGCGCGCAGCGAGCGCACCAGCATGGCAACAGCCGGCGTCGGAATCGGGCCGAGCAGGAAGACATCCATGCCGGCGGCGCACAGGCCGGATACCATCGCGTTCTCGATCATGTAGCCGGAAAGCCTGGTATCCTTGCCGAGCACGACGCGGTGGCGGTGGCTGCCGCGCTGGAAGGAGAGGCCGGCGGCCATGCCGACCCGCATGGCGACCTCCGCCGTCATTGGAAACTTGTTGGCGCGCCCACGAATGCCGTCCGTACCGAAATAATGTCCTGCCATGTTCGCCAGCTTCCCGATGGTTCTTTCCGGGCATCTCATGCCATAAAATGGCCCAAGCCCCGTCATCACATTGTATGATTATGGACGACCAATCCTTAGAAAATTATTGTTTTGTGTGTTTTGCGTCACGCTAGTGTGTTGATTTTCAAGTTCCGAGCCCTTGTTGCGGCAGCAGCATCAGAAACGTCAACTCAAACCTCATCTGGATCCTTTGGTCTGTGGCAGTGTGGCCTTGAACCCGAATCCGCATCGTGCTGCTCCAGACAGTGGTAGGCTCAGGTCCGCCGCACCCGCCGATTTGACTGGCTGTCATGCGACGCAGTGTCCTCGCTGGGAACCAGCCATATGCGCGCTCTCCGTGCAATGCACCCGGACGAACTTGGCCGGGAGACGGTCCCGGCAACGAATTCATCACCTTAAAGAAAAGAATGCACTTCTAAATTTGTCTCTACGCTACTTAGCATCTGGCGCAACCAGCCGTTGAGCGCTATTGCTGCACTGGGACATATCATGAACCGCCGTAGGGAGAAAACGCATGCTCATCCACCGACTTGCCACTTTGACGGGTCTTGCCGTCGCGACCTTATTCCTGGCGGCGCCTGCCAACGCGCTGACCATGGCCGAGTGCAGCACCAAGTATAACGCGGCCAAGGATGCGGGAACGCTTGGCGGGCAGAACTGGAACCAGTTCCGCAAGGCCCAATGCGGCACCGATGCCACCGCCGCTACAACCGAACCCGCGCCAGCCAAAGCCACGGCCAAGGCCGCCGACACGACCAAGGCAGCCGCCGCCGACGATGCGGCGCCGGGCCTGACGGCGAAGGAGTGCAGCACCAAATACCAGGCCGCCAAGGCTGCCGGCACGCTCAACGGCATGAAATGGAACGATTTCCGCAAGACCCAGTGCGCCGCCGGCGCGACGGCAGCCGCACAACCCGCCGCCACGACCAAAGCAGCGGCGGCCAGCAGCGATGACGCGGCGCCTGGGCTGACGGCCAAGGAATGCAGCACCAAATACCAGGCCGCCAAGGCTGCCGGCACGCTCAACGGCATGAAATGGAACGACTTCCGCAAGAGTGAATGCGCCGCCGGCGCAACTGCAGCCGCACAGCCTGCCGCGGCACCTGCCAAGGCGACGACAGCCGCCGCGACCGATACCGGCAAAGGCCTCAGCATGGCGGATTGCAGCGCCAAATATCAGGCTGCCAAGGCCGGCAACACGCTGAATGGCATGAAGTGGAACGACTTCCGCAAGAGCCAATGCGGCGCCGGCGCAGCCGACGACGACACCCTGCCGGCTCCCGATGCCAAGTACACCGGCGATCCGCAACCGCCGACCATCACCGCCCCCCAGGGCGTGAAATTCCCGACGGCGATCTCCAAGAAGTATGCAACCGAGACCCCGGCCAAGGGCCGCATGCACACCTGCCTCGACCTCTACTACGCCAACAAGGACGCCAACACGCTGGGCGGCCTCAGGTGGATCCAGAAAGGCGGCGGCTTCTACAGCCTCTGCAACGCCAAGCTGAAGAGCTGACCGGCGCCACCATCCGACGACATGAGCCCGCGAGCCGCAAGGTTCGCGGGCTTTTTTTGCTGCCGAACACGTGCGAGGAGCGCCATCCGCGCGCAAGCGGCGCCGCTGCCAATCTGCCCCTCGTGGGGGAGATGTCCGGCAGGACAGAGGGGCACTGTCCAGGGCCCTGTCCCGCCGACATCGATGGTCGCCAGCACGCGCGACGCTTGGTCGAAAAGGAGCCTGAAATAAAAAACCCGCCTCGGCGGGCGGGTCATCAGCGCCAATTGGCACCATACCTAAATTAGTAGCATAGCTGCCGGCACAAAGCAAGAACAAAATGTGGCGCCGCCGGCAAAAAATGCGAGCTTCATTCTCCGGCGCGCTTTGTCGATCTTCCCGAAATCGTCAACGAGGAGGATAGAAGGCCCCGTTCCTTCGCGCCCCTCTCTGTCCTGCCGGACATCTCCCCCACGAGGGGGGAGATTGGCCGTTATCGTCACTTTCGCCAATTTCCAGCGATGCAGGAAGGGTCGCATTCCCCAAGAGAAAACGCCGCGGTTAGAGCCGCGGCGTTTCGAAGTCGATCTGTCCTGGGCCGGAGCCTAGCTTGATGGCTGGGGTTCCATGCCGCCTTCGGGCTCGGGGCCCTTCTTGCGGCGGCCGGACTTCGGCACGGCCGAGCCGCGGCTCGGCGGCGTGTCGTCGCCAAGGTCGCGCGCGGGCTTATTGCCGGCGATCAGCTGCTTGATCTCCTCGCCGGACAGCGTCTCGTATTCGAGCAGGCCCTGCGCCAGCGCGATCCATTCCTTCTTTTTCTTGGTCAGGATGGACCTTGCCGTCGAATAGGCCTCGTCGATCAGCCGGCGCACTTCGGCGTCGATGATCTGCGCCGTCTCTTCCGAGATGTTCTGCGTGCGCGCCACCGAATGGCCGAGGAACACCTCCTCCTGGTTGTCGCCATAGGCGACATGGCCGAGCTTGTCGGAGAAGCCCCAGCGCGTCACCATGGCACGCGCCAGCTTGGTCGCCTGCTCGATATCGGAGGAGGCGCCGGAGGTGATGTTCTCCTTGCCGAATTTGAACTCCTCGGCGACACGGCCACCCATCATGATGGCGAGACGCGAGATCATGTATTTGTAGCTCATCGAATAGCGGTCGCCTTCCGGCAGCTGCATGACCATGCCGAGTGCCCGGCCGCGCGGGATGATGGTCGCCTTGTGCAGCGGATCGGCCGACGGCACGTTGAGCGCCAGGATGGCGTGGCCGGCCTCGTGATAGGCGGTCAGCTCCTTCTCGGCCTGCGTCATCGCGGACGAGCGGCGCTCGGCGCCCATCATGATCTTGTCCTTGGCGTCTTCGAATTCGGCCATGGTGACGAGGCGCTTGTTGCGCCGCGCCGCCATCAGGGCGGACTCGTTGACCAGGTTCATCAGGTCGGCGCCGGAAAAGCCCGGCGTGCCGCGCGCGATCACCTTGAGGTCGACATTGGGCGCCAGCGGTACGTTGCGCACATGCACCTTCAGGATCTTCTCGCGGCCGACGATGTCGGGGTTCGGCACCACCACCTGGCGATCGAAGCGGCCCGGCCTCAGCAGCGCCGGATCGAGCACGTCGGGCCGATTGGTGGCGGCGATCAGGATGATGCTTTCGTTGGATTCGAAGCCATCCATCTCGACCAGCAGCTGGTTCAGCGTCTGCTCGCGCTCGTCATTGCCGCCGCCGAGGCCGGCACCGCGATGGCGGCCGACCGCGTCGATTTCGTCGATGAAGATGATGCAAGGCGCGTTCTTCTTGGCCTGGTCGAACATGTCGCGGACGCGGCTTGCGCCGACGCCGACGAACATCTCGACGAAGTCCGAACCCGAAATGGTGAAGAACGGCACGTTGGCTTCACCGGCGACCGAGCGGGCGAGCAGCGTCTTGCCGGTTCCGGGAGGACCGACGAGCAGCACGCCGCGCGGGATCTTGCCGCCGAGCCGCTGGAATTTCTGCGGGTCGCGCAGGAACTCGACGATCTCTTCCAGATCTTCCTTGGCTTCGTCCACGCCGGCGACGTCCTGGAAGGTGACGCGGCCGTGCGCTTCGGTCAAAAGCTTGGCCTTCGACTTGCCGAAGCCCATGGCGCGGCCGGAACCGGACTGCATCTGGCGCATGAAGAATATCCAGACGCCGAGGATGAGGATCATCGGCAGCCAGGAGATCAGGGTGCCGAACAGCGAATTGGAGCCGTCGGATTCAGGACGCGCATTGATGGTGACGTTCTTGTCCTGCAGCCGCGAAACCAGCGACGGGTCCCCAGGCGAATAGGTCTGGAAGCCGTTGGAACTGTCCGTGTAGTTGCCGGAGATACGGGCGCCGGCAATGGTCACCGACTTGATCCGTCCCGCCGCGACTTCCTGCAGGAACTGCGAATAGGGGACATCGCTCGAGGCTCCACGCGTCTGCGGCGTCTGGAAAAGATTGAAGAGAGCGATGAGCAGGACCGCTATGATCGCCCAGAGCGCGAGGTTGCGATAATTCGGATTCATCAATTGTCCCGTTGGCGCCGCTGGGCGGACACGCGTCGTGAGAGGAAACTTGGCCCTAACATAGGGAGAGCGTCTCCCCTTGCCAAGCATAACAGCAGGTCTCGGTTAAGCTTTCGCCCGTGGTAGGCCGGCACTGTGGCCGCCAAATGGCGCGGCTGGAACCGGCGTCGCGCCAAGCAAGACGGCGACGGCATCGGCCGGCGCCAGATCGAAGGACAGAAGGAAACGGGCGAAGGGCGCGACTGCCGGATATGCGGCGACAGCCGCCGGCATCGGGCCTTCGCCAGGCAAACCCGGACCTTCCCCAGGCAGACCAAGGCATTCGCCATCCCGCCATAGCGCCGGCTCAGCGGCCAAGGCGGCACGTACAAGGCTTGCCGGCGTGCCACGCCCGGCAATTGCCCGCTTTGCGGCAAGAGCCGCCCCGAGCGGTGCCACCAACAGCGGTGCGATCAACAATGCACCTGAACTGTCGCCCAATGTGATCCGTCTGCGGCCGTCCCAAAGGGCATTGTCGGAAACCGCAACAGCGGGCGGCAGATCGCGCAATTCGCGATGCAGAAAGATGCCGGTACGCCGGGCATCGATCACGGTCCGCGACAATGTGGCACAAAGCGGCCCGGTGCGGAGCCGGTCAAAAAGGGCTTCGCTGCGGGCCTGGTCGGGAAGGAAGGCGGTGCCGCCGGTCGCCGCCAGCAAGATGCGCAGCGCATAAATAGCCGCCCGGCTGTCGGCCGCCGTCGCAAAATCCCGATCGATGCGGACGAGCCCGGCGGCCGGCCTGGAGGCCAAGCTGCGGATCAGCATGGCCGCGCGATGTCCTAACTGCTCACGCTCGACCGCCGCCTTTCTGGCCAGCGCCATCGCTTCAGCCACGCGAGGCGCACCATCGCCTTCGGCAAGTGCTGCGCGGACGCGCGGCCGCTCGAAAGCGATGTCGGCATTGGTCGGATCTTCGATCCAGGCAACCTGTTCACGCCGCAGGAATTCGCGCAGCGCCGCACGCCTTACGCCGAGCAGCGGCCGCACGATCCAGTGCCGCCACTCGTAGAGGGTTGCCGGCGCCATGCCGGCAAGGCCCCGCCCTTCGTCGCGCGGCCCGTCGTCGCTTTGCCCTTCATCACTTGGCCCTCCATCACTTGGCCCCCCATCACTTGCCCGTTCGTCACGCGCCCACTCTTCACGCGCTTGCCGCATCAGCACGGTCTCGGCCTGGTCGTCGGCGGTGTGGCCGGTCAGGATCAGGCCAATGCCTGCCGCTTCGGCGGCCTCGGCGAGCAGCCGGTATCGCGCCTCGCGCGCGGCGGCGGGCAGGCCAGTCGATGGTTTGTGCTCCGACCAGGCGAGGACGCGATGGGCAATGCCGCGTGCTGCGCACAGCCTGGCCACGGCTTGCGCTTCCGCTGCCGCTTGCGGCCGCAATTGGTGATCGATCGTCACCGCCAGCAATTTCGTTGCCGGCGCGGTACGGTCGAGATGGGCTTTGAGGAGGAGGAGAAGGGCGGTCGAGTCGCTGCCGCCGGACACGGCCGCAACAGCGCCGTTGGAAAAGTCGATCCGCGAAAAATCCGAAAGGTCAGGCTCGGTGTCGAGCGTCATGCATGTCGCCTAAAAGCAGGCCCGTTTTTGGGGCAACGACACGCAGCGGAAAAACTAGCACGCCGCGAGTGCCCTTTCCTGCTTGACCCGCTCCTTGAGCGCGCCGGAAATATCGGGGTAGCGCTTGCCGATCTCGCTGAAAGTGGCACAGGCCACGTCGCGCTGTTTCAGCCCGACCAGTGAAACGCCGAGCTTCAGCAGCATGTCGGGCGCCTTCTTGGCCTTGGGATAGTCCTTGCTGGCAGCGAGGAAAATCTCGGCCGCATCGCGGTATTTCTGCTGGCCGAGCAGCGATTCACCAAGCCAGTAATGCGCGTCCGCCGCCTTGGCGTCCCGGGGAAAACGGGCGATGTGATCGCGGAATCCCTGTTCGGCGGTGCTGTAGTCGCCCGACAGGATGAACTGGTAAGAGTTGCGGTAAAGCTCCTCCGGGTCGTTGGTCGAGGGGAGTGCCGCGACCACCGTGTCGTCGGATTTACCGGCCTTGTTGCCGGCTGCGCTGGCGCCGTTGGCTGGAGCCGTATTCTGCTCCGGCGCGTTCGCCTGCGCATTGCCGTCGGCTTCGACGACATTGCCGTTTTTGTCGACGGTGATGGTACCGAACGTCTTGGGCGGCGCGCCGGGGATCAGCTTGCCGGGATCGCCGTTGGGCGATTCGACGATGACGTCCTCGACGCTTTTGCCGCCGTCTGCTGCCTTGCCCGCATCGGCCGGAGCCGGCGTTGCCGGCGCCTCCGCCATGTTACTGTCGCTGTCGGGGGTTTCGCTGCTGGGTCCGGCGTCGGACTTCTTCTGCTCGGCCGGCTGCTGCGCGCCTTGACCGCCTTCCAGCTGCTGGAAGCGGAATTCGTTGTCTTCCTGCTGCTTGCGGATCTGCTCCTGCATCTGCAGGACCTGGAAATTGAGTTCCTCGATCTTGCCGTTCATCTGCCGGAGCTGTTCCTCCAGCGCCGGAGTGCCGGTGCCATCCTGTTGCGCGAATTGAACCTGATCCGGCTTTTTCTTTTCGCCGAAAATGCCGGGCAGTTTGATCGTCGGCAGATGGAAGGAAAAACCGCTTTCCGATGACTGCCCGGTGCCGTTTGCCCCGTCAGCAAGTGCCGCGATACTTGATACGAGCAGCAGCGCAAGCGTGCCGCTCAAGACCGATCTGAAATGCATGTGCCTCTCGCCGTGAAACCATTGTTGCGCGCCTCTCACTCGAAGTAGACCAGCCAACTGGGACTAGCCAGACGCTCTCGGCTCTTAACAGGACGTGAGACTTCGGCCAAATTTTGTTTGGAGCGAGCAGATATGAAAAAGGCGGCCCTTTGGCCGCCTTTCGCACCAAGTGTTGCATTTATGCCGATCAAGAACCGGCGCCGCCCAGCGTGGTAACGGCACGGCGGTTCTGCGACCAGCAGGAGATGTCGTCGCAAACCGCGACCGGACGCTCCTTGCCGTAGGAAATGGTCTTCAGGCGCTGCGCCGAAACGCCCTTGGCGACCAGGAAGTCGCGGGTGGCGGCAGCACGGCGGGCGCCGAGCGCCAGATTGTATTCGCGCGTGCCGCGCTCGTCGGCATGGCCTTCGATGACGATGGCGTACTGCTTGTACTGGTTCAGCCACTGCGCCTGGCGCGACAGCGTCGTCTGCGCATCGGCGCGGATCGAGGATGAATCGGTGTCGAAGAAGATGCGGTCGCCGATGTTGACGGTGAAGTCCTGGGCCGACCCGGGCGTTGCCGCACCGGCGCCGTTGAGGCCGAGATCGGCGGCGCTGTTCGGCGTCTTCTTCGAGGCGCAACCGGTAATCGCGAGCATCGCGACCAGCGCGATCATGAGCGGGTTTGTGGTAAGTGCTGCGATACGGCCCATGCCGCCTCTCCTTCGCAATTCGAGTGATTTCATTGATCGTCCAGTAACCACGTTTGGGTTAACCGACGCTCAAGAAACACGGTTAAAATTTGGTTTCGGCTGCCGTCCGCAGCCTTCGTTGCAGGGGGCGCCCCGAGGGTCATCCAAGGCTACACAATGAGCGCGGACCGTAGGCGGAAATGCGGCCAAAACGCGACCATCGGGTGAAAACAAGGCCGGAAACGGCGCTTTTCGGCCACCGTTGCCGACGTGCAACTGGGAGCAAAGGATGCTCGAATTGAACATCCTTGCCCGGAACTATTCCAGCAACGGCGACCAGGCCGGATCCGAGGCGAAGTTCGCCGTCGGGATAGATTGTTCGTTGCGGCCGGTGAGATCGACCGAAACAAGTTTTGGTCCACCATTGGAATCGCGGAAGAACATCAGCACCCTGCCGTTGGGCGCCCAGGTCGGCCCTTCCTGCTGAAAGCCGGTGGACAGGATGCGCTCACCCGAACCGTCGGTGCGCATGACGCCGATCTGGAATTCGCCGCCGGTCTGCTTGGTGAAGGCGATGAGGTCGCCCCGCGGCGACCACACCGGCGTCGAATAGACGCCGTCGCCGAAGGAGATGCGGGTCTGGCCCGAGCCGTCGGCGCCCATCACATAAATCTGCGCGCGGCCGCCGCGGTCCGAGGTGAACACCACCTTGCTGCCGTCAGGCGAGTAGGACGGTGAGGTGTCGATGGCGGCCGAATTGGTAAGCCTGGTCGTCGAGCGGCTTCTCAGATCCATGGCGAAGATGTTGGAATTGCCGTCGTCGCGTAGCAGGCTCATGATCACCTTCTGGCCGTCCGGCGAAAAGCGCGGCGCAAACGTCATGCCGGGGAAATTGCCGACCAGCTCGCGCTGCCCAGTCTCGATCTGCAAAAGGTACACCCGCGGCTGACCGCTCTCATAGGACATGTAGGTGATTTCCTGCCGGTTCGGCGAGAAGCGCGGTGTCAGCACGATCGATTTGCCGTTCGAGAGATAGCGGACGTTGGCGCCGTCCTGGTCCATGATGGCAAGCCGTTTCTTGCGCGCATTCTTGGCGCCGGACTCGTCGATGAAGACGACGCGCGTGTCGAAATAGCCCTTCTCGCCGGTCAGCCGCTCGTAGATGGCGTCGGCGATGATATGGGCGACGCGCCTGGTATTGGCGTCGTTGGCGAAGAACTGTTCCCCCGACATCTGCTGGCCGGCAAACGTGTCCCACAGCCGGTACTGGGCGCGGACACGGCCGTCAGCCTCCTTGCCGACACTGCCGGTGACCAGCGCCTGCGCATTGATCACCTTCCAGTCTTCGAAGCGCGGCGTGGCATCCGGGTTCGAGATCTTTTCGATGAAAGCGCTTTTGTCGATCGGCGCGAACAAGCCGGAGCGTTTCAGGTCGGCGCTGACGATGCCGGAAATCTCGGCGCCGAGCGCATCGCCGCCCTGGAAGTCCGTGATGGCGATCGGCAACGGCTCGACATTGCCCTTGTTGACGTTGAGCTCAACGAGCGCCCGCGCCGGCAAGGTGGCGGCGGCAGTCATGCCCAGCGCCATCGCTACGATCATCAGGAGCGGCTTGAGGATGGATTTCATGTCTTCTCGCTTCTCTTCGCTGACTCTGTGGGCGCAGGGCCTAAAGGCCGAGCATCTCCCTGGGGTCGAAAGTGACCCGAACGTCGGACCAGATGTCTTGCTTGCCCGCGGGAACCTGCAAGCCGGCCACATCGCATTTCTGAACCGCGCGCACTGCACTTTCGTCAAACGGGCGGTTTCCGCTCGACTTTTCAATACTCGGCCGGCCATCCAACTTGCCGGAGGCGTCGAGATTAAACCGGACCACGACGACGAAATTCTCCGAACCCTCGAGCCCTGCCGGAAGCGTCCAGCAACCACCAAGCTGGGCCTCCAATGCCCCCTGCTCCGATTTCGAAAGCTTCTGGCCCTGATCCTTCTCGCCGCCGAGCGATGACTGTTGGGTCGAGCGCTTGGCGCCGCCACCGGCCGGCTTCCGCTTGTCGAGCAGAGCCGAGATCTCGTCGGCGTTGAATTGCTTGTCGTCCGATTTCGGCCTGGACGAGGCTTCCTTGACCGGCTTGTCGGCGTCCTTGCGCTCCGGCGCCTTGGCGCTTTCGGCCTGGGCCGGCTGCGGCTTCGGCCGAGCCTCGGGTGCTGGCGCCGAGTCCGGAAGCTGCGCCTCTTCGGTTGGCGGTTGCTCGGCAATCGCCTCGGCGACGGCATCCGGCTTGACCTCGGGCTGTGGATCGATCGCGGCAGTCTTGTCCTGCGGCGGCGTGGGCGTCGGCTCCTTGGCCGGCGTCGGCTTGGGCTCGGTCTGCTTGACAGGCTCGGGCTTGACCTCTTCCTTCGGCTGCGGCACCGGCGCTACCTCCGTAGCGGGAATAGGCTTCGGCTCTTCCTTCGGCTTCGGCACGTCCTCGGGCTTGGGCTTTTCGACCGGCGTCGGCGCGGGTGGCGGAGCCGCCGTCATATCGACTGGCTGGGGCTTGGGCTCAGGTGTCGGGGGCTTGTCGGTGTCGACGCTGTTATCGCCGACTTTCTGGGCATCGGGAACGATGTCGGGACGCTGCGTCGGCAGCGGCGCCGGCTTGTCGTGCATCACAGACTTCTTGTCGCCTTGCAGGACCTGCGCCGTCGCTTCCATCGGCACGATCTCGACCGACACCGATTCCGCATCGGACGCAGGCATCGCGGGCGGCGAGGACAACGTGAACAGCCCGAAGGCAATCGCCACCGTATGCAAGATCACCGATGTGGTGAGGCCGGTCCTCATCTTGCGTCTACTGATCCTGTTCCTGCAGTGAAACCAGGCCGATATTCTTGTAGCCAGCAGCCGAGATGCGGGCCATCACCTTCATGGCAGTGCCATAGTCGGTGGACTTGTCACCCCTGATGAAAATGCGCTCGTCATAGCCGGTCTTCGAGATCGCCTGCAGCTTTGCCACCAACTCCTCGATCGGGATCTCGGTTTCCTGCAGGTAGATCTGACCGGCCGGGTTGATGGACACGGTTATAGGCTGCGTATCGGCGTTCATCGCTTTGGCCTGGGTATCCGGCAGGTCGATCGGCACGCCGACCGTCAGCAACGGCGCCGCGACCATGAAGATGATCAACAGCACCAGCATCACGTCGACCATCGGCGTGACGTTGATCTCCGATATCAAGGCGTGATGGCGGCCGCGCCGCCTGTGGCCGCGCCCGCCACGTCCTCCGCCACCTGCGCTTACGGACATTCCCATGATCGTTCCTCAGGCCTTCTGCGCGACTTTTTCATCGATTTGGCGCGAGAGTATGGCGGAGAACTCATCCGCGAAGCCTTCCATGCGCACCGCGATCTTGCTCGCGTCCGACGACAGCTTGTTATAGGCGATGACGGCCGGGATGGCGGCGAGCAGGCCGATGGCCGTCGCCAGCAGCGCTTCGGCGATGCCGGGCGCGACCACCGACAGGCTGGTATTCTTCGAGGCGGCGATCGCCTGGAACGAGGTCATGATGCCGATAACCGTGCCGAACAGGCCGATGAAGGGCGCCGCCGAGCCGGTGGTGGCGAGGAAGCCGAGCCGCCCTTCCAGCTTTTCCATTTCGCGGGTCAACGCCAGGTCCATCGCCTTGTCGATGCGGGTCTGCAGGCCGAGCGGCGATTTCGCGCCCTTCTCGAAGCTTTTCTTCCATTCGCGCATGGCGGCGACGAAGATCGCGCTCATGCCGGTCGTCTTGCGGTCGGCGAGCGTGCGGTAAAGTTCTTCCAGCGACTGTCCCGACCAGAACACCTGTTCGAAGCGGTTGAGCGCCAGCCGCATGCGGGCATAGGCGACGAGCTTGTCGACGATGATCGCCCAGGTCCAGATCGAGGCGCAGAGCAACCCGATCATGACCAGCTTGACCACCCAACCGGCCTGCATGAACAAGGCCCAAATCGATAAATGCGCGCCCGGTTCGGCGAGAGCGATGTTTTCCATGTTACGTCCTTAAAGATTTTCCGGGCGTGGCTGGCGGCTGGCCCATGGGCATCCCTTGTGGTCCGTTCGCGTTAGGCTTGCGGAATAACCCCAAATGCACCGTTGGCGGCCTTTTCGGGGCAAATATTGGTGAAAGGAAGGCGCTTGGATTCTCCCAATCTTAACCAATCCCTTCATGGACCGTTATGGTTAAGGATGGGTTAGGACGTACAGCGCGGCGCATTGCCGCGCCCGGACGAGCCGCCCGGCGATCGTAGCCCCTAACCGGGAGCTCCGGGATCGTCCGCCTCTGAACCCTTATTTGCGCGTTCTGGGCATGAAGGCTGCCACCCAATCCTTGGGAAAGCGCCGCGGCCGGCCGTTCTCGCCAACGATCGCCGCTTCGACCCGCGCCTCGACCAGCACCTCGCTGCCGCGTTTCAACTGCTGCGCCATGACGATGCGCGCGCCGGAAATCTCGTCGGTGCGCGTATCGATGGTCAGGATGTCGTCCATGCGGGCCGAACCGCGGAAATTGATCTCCATGCGCCGCACCACCCAGACTATTTTCTCGCCATGCTTGCCGTCGGCAAGCTCGGTGTGGTGGACGCCGGTGAGCCGCAGATAATCGGAACGGCCGCGCTCGAAGAACTCGAGATAGCGGGCGTGGTAGACGACGCCGGAAAAATCGGTATCGGCATAATAGACCCGCGCCATCAATCGATGGCCGAATTCCGTCAGCGCGCCGGAAAGCCCGGCGGACAATGCCGATTCACCATGATCGTCCATTGCGCTGTCCTTTTGGTCCCGACGAGCATCTGTTTTGCCACCACCTGTTTTGCGCATAGACCGGCGATGATCAAGACCTGGAGGACAAGGCTGTTTTCGGTGGCGGCTTTGCTGTTTCCTGGAACTGCCGGCACCGAAGCCGCAAGCGCTACGGCTCTTCCTGGAACAGGCTGATCTGCTGCTGCGCCAGGTCCTTCGGCGCGTCGAGGCCGAGATGCCGCCAGGCATTGGCCGCCAGCACGCGGCCGCGCGGGGTGCGCATGATGAAGCCTTGCTGGATCAGAAAGGGCTCGATGATGTCCTCGATGGCGTCGCGTGGCTCGGAAAGCCCGGCAGCGATTGTCTCGATGCCGACCGGCCCGCCGCCGAAATTCCGGGCGATCATCGACAGATAGCGGCGGTCGAGCGCGTCGAGGCCGAGCCCGTCGACCTCCAGCCGCGTCAGCGCCTCGTCGGCGATCTTGCGGTCGACATGGCCGTCGCCGGCAACGCTGGCAAAGTCGCGCACCCGGCGCAACAGCCGGCCGGCGATGCGCGGCGTGCCGCGCGCCCGCCGGGCGATCTCCAAAGCACCGTCGTCGCCGAGCGGCATGGCAAGGATGCGGGCGCCGCGCCGCACGATCTGCTCGAGTTCCTCGACGGAATAGAAATTGAGCCGCACCGGAATGCCAAAGCGGTCGCGCAGCGGGTTGGTCAACAGGCCGAGCCGGGTGGTGGCGGCGACGAGGGTGAAGCGGGCCAGGTCGATCTTGACCGAGCGCGCCGCTGGCCCCTCGCCGATGATCAGGTCGAGCTGGAAATCCTCCATCGCCGGATAGAGGATTTCCTCGACCGCCGGGTTGAGCCGGTGGATCTCGTCGATGAACAGCACGTCGCGGTCTTCGAGGTTGGTCAGCAGCGCCGCGAGATCGCCGGCCTTGGCGATGACCGGACCCGAGGTCGAGCGGAAATTGACGCCGAGCTCGCGCGCCATGATCTGCGCCAGCGTCGTCTTGCCGAGGCCGGGCGGCCCGACGAACAGCACATGGTCGAGCGCTTCGCTGCGCCCCTTGGCGGCTTCGATGAACACTTTGAGATTGGCCCGCACCGCAGCCTGGCCGACGAAGTCGCCGAGCGTCTGCGGCCGCAAGCTCTGCTCGGCGTCCTCGCCGCGTTTGTCGGGAGCAATGAGGCGTGGCGAAAGGCTCATGCCGCCTTCCTTGCATATGGCAAGGGACCGGACAAGCGAGGTCTCACCGTGCCAGCTCCTTCAGCCCGAAGCGGATCAGCTTCGAGGCGTCCGCCTCTTCGCCTGCCGTCTTCAGCGCCGCCGCCACCGCATTGGCGGCCGTGTCGCGCGAATAGCCGAGATTGACCAGCGCCGAGACGGCGTCGGTGATCGGCGCCGAAGCAACGCCTTCGCCGAGTTCCTGCTTCAGGCCGATGGTGCCCGAGGCAGTGCCCGCATAGGCCGGCGCCTTGTTCTTCAATTCGGTGACGATGCGCTCGGCGACTTTCTTGCCGACGCCAGGCGCGCGGCTGACCATGGCGATATCGCGCAGCGCAATCGCATTGGCGAGATCGGCCGGTGCCAGCGTCGACAGGATGGCCAGCGCCACCTTGGCACCTACGCCCTGCACATTGTTCATCAACAGCCGGAACCACTCGCGTTCCAGCACCGACTGGAATCCATAGAGCCGCAGCATGTCCTCGCGCACATAGGTCTCGATGAACAGCACCACCGCCTCGCCCGGCTGCGGCAATGCCGCAAGCGTGCGCGCCGAACAATAGGCGACATAGCCGACGCCATGCACGTCGACGATGCAGAAATCCTCGTCGATCTCGTCCAGCGTGCCCCTGAGTTTGCCAATCATGCCAGAGCTTCTTACGGGTGAGTATCGGGCGCGATGAGCTCGACGTCGCGAAAGTACTTTCTGAAACCTGCCGGATCGCGAGTAAGGATAGGATAGCCTCGGATGGCGGCGTGAGCTCCTATCAGGAAGTCGGGCATGACCTTCTCTCGTGGCCCGCCCAGCCGGCGATAGATCGAAAATGCTCTCGACGCCGCAAAGGCCGCTTCGAACGGGAGCCCTTCGCGCCGGAACTCGTTTTCGGGCAAGACGCCATCGACGTCGTCGATCGACTCATAGCGCATCGAAAACTCGGCATAAATAATCTGATTAATGATCAGGCTGCCTCGCTTAAGCGCAGCCCCCATTTTCGACCGCGACCATTTCAACCAGACGGGATCGCGAACGGCGACATCGATAAGCACATTGGTGTCGACAAGCGTCGCCAAGATCAGCGGTCCCGTGTCAAAGCCATGACGTCATCCGCATTCATTGACTGATCGCCGCTACCCTCAAGCCGATCGAGCGCAGCGAGAAAACGATCGAGCCTTTCGCGATCGGCCAGCCGTCCTCTGTGGTGCCTGGGCGTGATCGTGATCTTCCCGCCTTCAATGCCGAAAATAACTTCGCTATTGGCATCAATCCCGAACGTCTCGCGCAGATCGCGCGGAATGGTCACCTGGCCTTTGCTCGTCACACGCATGGAACGCTCCTTTCTTACAAGTAAGGAATATTCCAACCTTAAGAACAAGTCAAGAACAACTTATCCGGCCAGTGCCGCCATCCTGTAGGCGATGCTCTGCCGGTGATGCGCGTGACAGATGGCGATAGCCAGCGCGTCGGCGGCGTCATCGCTGTCGAAAGTCGCCTTCGGCATCAGCACCTTGACCATCATGTGGATCTGCTTCTTGTCGCCATGGCCGACACCGATCACCGCCTTTTTGACAGCGTTTGGCGCATATTCGGCAACGACAAGCCCGGCACGCGCCGGCACCAGCATGGCGATGCCGCGTGCCTGGCCGAGTTTCAGCGTCGCAGCGGCGTCCTTGTTGACGAAGGTCTGCTCGACCGCCGCCTCATGCGGCATCGCAGCATGCAGGATCTCGGCGAGCCCGTCATGCAATTGGCAAAGACGCACCGCCAGCGCCGCTCTGTCGTCGGACCGCACGGTGCCGGAAGCGACGAAGCGCAGTGAATTGCCGAGGCTTTCGACGATGCCCCAGCCGGTGCGCCTAAGCCCCGGATCGATGCCGATGATGCGAATCGCTTCCCCCATCCGCCAAGTTTACCTCCGACGGACAGCGATGCCAGCGAAATGTGAACAAACCAGAAACAGGCTCTGGCAGTGCCCCGAGCAACCTGTCAGCCGCGGGCGAAAGCCGTGTTCAGCAGCGTGATCTGGTCTGAGACCGGATTGACGCGACGGCTCGACAGCGGCACCTCGGCGAGGCCGCCATAGATCTCCTCGTCCATGCGGCGCACCAGCGCCTGAAGGCGCAGCGAGCGGTTGACGAGGTCGACGAAATCCGTCGGCAGCTCGGCCCAGCCGGGCGCCTCCTCGTGCGCGGAGGCGGTGTCGAGACGCACCTTGGATTTTTCGGAAGCCACCTGATCGCGGGTCATCTCGCCGGAATTCGCCGCCCGCTGCAAAAGCAGCCACGAGGCGACCTGCATCAGCCTGGTAGTCAGCCGCATCGATTCGGCCGCATAAAGCGTCGCCGTCAGCCTCGACAGCTTCTTGGCCTCGGCGCGGCCCTTGCCGTCGAGATATTCGGCCGCCTGCTCGACCAGGCCCATGCCTTCCTGATAGAGCGGCTTGAAGGATTGGGAGAAAACCCGGCGCTCCGCCAGCTTGATGGTTTTCGCGCTCGCCTTCGAAGGCTCGTTCATCGCTACGCCCCTGCACTTGCCTGACAGCCGGCCGATTCGGCTCTTGGCCGCCATATCCGGCAGCCTAAACGACTGAAGCTTGAAAATGCGCTTCGCTGCCAGCGAAGGCAAGCACATGTTTAACAAACGGTTAACGGCCGCATTTAGCCGGAAGGACGCCCATGCCGGCGCACAAAAAAAGAGCCGCGGATAAGGCGGCTCTCAGGAGTTTAACAGGGAGGCGTCAAACAAAGTGGCTCCAACCACTCGGTAAGAATCCAGATCACTGGATGGACATAGTAAACGCCTGTAAAGCTTAACAAAGCCTTAACGCGGGGCATATTTTTCGATCAAGCGCCCAGCATCTGTGCCGTAACAGCACAGCTGATTGGCCACGGCGCCGTTCACACCACCGGCTGGAAAATGGGGGCGACGCTCGCCATGGTTTCCTCCAGATCGTGACCGGCTTACCGAAACAAAACGGCACTGCGCGCGACATCGTTCCGAAACAGGCGCCGCGCTAAACGCCCGTTCCTCGCAACGAGGCGGAGCAAACCTTGCGCTCCGGCAATCATCAAAATCTCTCAAGGAGCGAACAATGGACTGGTACTCGGCCGTTAAATTTCTGCACATCGTCTCGGCGATCCTCTGGGTTGGCGGGGGCTTCACGCTGATGCTGCTTGCGGTACGCGCCGACCGTGCTGGAAACGTCGAAGGCATGTTGCAGGCGATGCGCGCCACCGGCGAGCTCGGCAACCGGTTCTTCGCGCCGATGTCGATGCTGACATTGCTCTTCGGCCTCATCATGTGCGGCTTTTGGGTCGGCTTTTCCGATCTGTGGGTGCTGATCGGCCTTGCCGGTTATGCGACGACCTTCTGCATCGGCATGTTCGTCTTCAAGCCGACTGCCGACCGCATGGCAGGCATGATCGCCAAGGATGGCGTGACGCCGGCAGTGCTTGCCCAGGGCCAGCGCGTCCTCAATGCCGCGCGCTTCGACTATTCGGTGATGCTGGTGATCATCGCGGACATGGTGCTGAAGCCGACGCTGCACGACATCACCATTCTTGGCTGCATGGCGTTCGTGCTGGCAACCGGCGCCGCGCTCGCGCTTGGCAGGACGCGGCCGCTGCTGCCGAGTGCCGCCTGAGGTTTAAGGAATCCGGCGGCGGCCGACAGGGGCCGCCGTCTTACAGATGGCCGGCGATGCCGTCCCACAGAAGCTTGATCGCGACGACCGCCACGGTCGCATAGGTAAAGGGATAGAACAGTTCCGGCCGCATCCGCCGCACCAGCCAGGCGCCGGCGATTGTCGACAGCGGCGCCAGTGGCATCAGCACCGCCGACGCGGTCAAATTGGTGGTGTCGAACTGGCCGAGCGCGAAATAGGGGATGAGCTTCAGCGCATTGGTGACCGCGAAGAAGATCGCCGCGGTGCCCGACAGCACCTTCGGATCGAGCCTGATCGGCAAGGCGTAGACCTGAAAAGGCGGGCCGCCGACATGGGCGACGAAGCTGGTGAACCCGGCAACAGTACCCCAGAAGCCGGCTGCGACGCGGTTGGGCTCCGCCGCGTGGCCGGCACCGTGGCGGAGTTGCAAATAGAGCCAGCGCAGCACGAAGATCAAGGCAACCGCGCCGACGATCAGCCGCACCATCTCTTCGGTTACGAGTGCCGCCGTCAGCCAGCCAAGGGCGATGCCGATCACGGCGCCGGGCATCATGTCGGCCAGCATCTTGCGGTCGAAAATGCCCCACCATGTCCACACCGAGACAATGTCCATCAGGCACAGAATTGGCAGAAGGATTGCGGCAGCCTGAACCGGCGGCATGGTCAGCGCCATCAATGGCACACCGATAAAGCCGACGGCGCCGCCGAAGCCGCCTTTCGACAGGCCGACGAGGATGACGGCCGGAATGGCCGCGGCATAGAACCAGGGATCGACGAGCAGGCCTGACATGAGGGGGAAAGGAGGCTGGAGGAAAGGTAACTCTGGAATAGACCAGAAATGATCTGACCGCGACCGCAAACATGTGGGCCACGCCACCGAAACCCGTCACATGTTTGGCATGTCGAGCGGCGGCGGGCGTCTCCGGATCGGCTGCGCCTTGATGATGGCGGTGCTGGTTTCGGCCTTGTCGGCGATGCGGTCGAGAATCCCATCGAGCTCGCCGATCGAGCGGACGAACAGCCGCGCAACGAAGCAGTCATCGCCCGTCACCTTGTCGCATTCGCCGAATTCGGGGATTTCCTCGATCAGCTTCTGGACGATGTGCAGCTTGCCCGGCAATGGCCGGATGCGAACGATCGCCTGCAAGGCGTAGCCGAGCGCCTGCGGATCGATGTCGATGGTGAACGCGCGAATGACGCCGCGATCCTCAAGCCGCCGAAGCCGCTCCGAAACGCTTGGCGACGACAACCCAACCTGCAGCGCCAGTTCCTTTAGCGAGGTCCGTGAATCCTTGACCAGGATATCGAGAAGCTTTCTGTCGAGCTCGTCCAGCATTTTACAATTCCAATAAAAAGCCGATGTTTACCTAATTAAATTAGGTTCATTCTGCATATCACCAGCTACAAGTCATGGAAAGGCCTGATCCGCTGTGGGATTATAAAATCTCAACGGGTTTCAGGAGCATCCATGGACAACACGGTACGCGGCACGATCGAAATGACGGCGGCGATGGCGATCCTCGGCACGATCGGCTGGTTCGTCGTCCTTTCCGGCCAACCCATCATGGACGTGGTGTTCTGGCGCTGTGCCTTCGGTGCGGTAACGCTGCTGATCATCTGCGCGGCGCTGGGACTGCTGCGCGGCAGACTGTCGCTTCGCATTGTCGCGATCGCGGCTCTCGGCGGTGCTGCCATCGTCATCAACTGGCTGCTGCTGTTCAGCGCGTTTTCGCGTGCCTCGATCTCGATCGCCACGGCTGTCTACAATACGCAGCCCTTCATGCTTGTGGGTTTTGGCGCGCTCTTCTTCTCCGAACGGCTGACGATGACCAAGCTGACCTGGCTCGGCATCGCCTTCGCCGGCATGCTGCTGATCGTGCAGGCCGCGCCCGATGCAGGCGATCATGGTACCGATTACTTTACCGGCATTGCGATGGCGCTGGCCGCGGCTTTCTTCTGGGCCGTTGCGGCTATCGTCACCAAGAAACTCAAAGGCACGCCGCCGCATCTGATCGCCCTGATCCAGGTCTGCGTCGGTGTCGTCATGCTGGCACCCTTCGCCAATCTCACCCACCTTCCCGTCGATGCGCGGAGCTGGGTCATGCTGGCGACACTCGGCATCGTCCATACCGGTCTGATGTATATCCTCATGTACGGCGCCATCCAGAAGCTGCCGACGCATCTGCAGGGATCGCTGTCCTTCATCTACCCCGTCGTCGCCATCCTGGTCGATGTCGTCGCTTTCGGCCATCGGCTGCAGCCGGCGCAGATCGTCGGCGCCGCTGCCATCCTGGTCGCCGCCGCCGGCATGAATCTCGGCTGGTCGCTGTGGAAATCGAAGGTGCCTGCGTAGGCCGCAAGCGACCAGGCGAGGAGAATTTCGGCCAACGGCAGCCATGCTGCCGAGCCCCATGGAATCGTTGACGGCAATCGTGATCCCCCTGCCGCCTGTTCAATCCCCGCACTTTGCTCTATGCCGCAATGCAACCATCTTCGCCCGGCATAGGCGATAACCGGGATCGAATTCAATGAATGACGCAACGCCGCCCAACCGCTGCCGTATCGTGCTGATCGCGCCGCCGAACGTGCCGGCCGCGCGCATCGCCGCGGCCTTCGACGGCGGTGACGTCGCCTCGCTCATCCTGCCGGAAAACGGTATGGACGAGGCCTCTTTCCAGGCCTTTGCCGAACAGATCGTGCCGGTGGCGCAAGCGGCCGGCATTGCCGTCATCATTGCCGGCGACACCCGCACCGCCGGCCGCGTCCGGGCCGACGGCATCCATGTCGAGGTCGGCAAGGACGAGCTCGCCGAAACGATCGAACATTTCCAGGCCAGGATGATGGTCGGCACCGGCGGTGCCAAGACCCGCGACGATGCGCTGGAACTCGGCGAGGTCAGGCCCGATTACATTTTCTTCGGCCGCTTCGGCTACGACAACAAGCCTGACCCGCACCCCCGCAACCTGTCGCTCGGGCAATGGTGGGCGGACGTCATCCAGATCCCTTGCATCGTCATGGCCGGATCCGATTTTGCCTCGGTGGAAGCTGTCGCCGCCACCGGCGCCGAATTCGTTGCGCTGTCCAGCGCCGTCTTCGCCGACGGCGTCGATCCGAAGATGGCGGTTGCCGCCGCCAACGCGCTGCTCGACGAAACCGCGCCGCGCTTCGAGGACTGACGTGCGCTCGCGGACAATCCTTTTCAGCGCCTTTCTTGCAACGGCCGTGACGCAGGCGATAGCGGCGGAACCCGTTCCGCTGCCGCAGCCTAGGCCGGATTCCAGCGAACCTGCCGACAAGCCGATTGCCGCACAATTGCCGCAGCCCGCCACCGCCACCCCTCTGCCGTCGGCCGACACCATCAACCCCGACCGCTTCGGCGCAAAGCCGTCCGATGCTGCCTACGGCGCCTTTCAGCGCGGGCTCTACAAGACGGCCTACAACCTTGCGCTTTCCCGCGCTCGAAACGGCGATCCGGCGGCACAGACGCTGGTGGCCGAGATATTGTCGCGCGGCCTCGGCGTGCCGGTCGACGCGGCAGGGGCGGCGAAGTGGTATGCACTTGCCGCCGAGCAGGGCGTCCCGGAATCGCAATTCCAGTATGCGCTGATGCTGCTCGACGGCCGCTACGTCAAAAAGGACGAGAAGGAAGCCTATGCGCTGATGCAGGCCGCCGCCGAGGCCGGCAACCGCCTGGCGCAGTTCAATTTTGCGCAGCTGATGGTCGAACAGGAGCCCGGCGATGCCGGTATTGCCAAAGCCGTATCCTATTACGAGCGCGCTGCCGCGACCGGGCTTGCCGACGCACAATATGCGATGGCACAGGTCTACGCCAATGGCGCCGGCAACAAGCCGCGCGACGATGTCCGCGCCCGCGGCCTGCTGGCACAGGCCGCGCGGCAGAACTACGACACGGCACAGATCGATCTCGCCACCTGGATGATCGAGGGACGCGGCGGCGCCCGCGACCTGAAATCCGGCTTCAACTGGATGAAGCAGGCCGCAGAAGGCGGCAATGTCGCCGCCCAGAACCGTCTCGCCAAGCTCTACATGAACGGTATCGGCACCGATCCGGATCTGATCCTCGCCGGCGCCTGGTATGTTGTCGCCCGCCGCGCCGGGCTCATCGACCAGGAGATGGACGATTTCCTGCAGGGCCTGACCGACGAGCAGACGCAGCAGGCGCTGCAACGGGCCAACCGCCTTCCCTGACTGCGATCTCGCGACTTATTGCACCCGGGCTCGTCAGGCGGGCTCATTGCGTATGATCGAGCACGACCTTGCCGAAGGGCGAGCCGTGTTCAAGGTACCGAAAGGCTTCGGCGGCCTGGCCCCATGGCACGACCCGGTCGATCACCGGTCTCAACCGGTTGACGACAATGGCGCGGTTCATCGCCTCGAAGGATTCGCGTGAGCCCACCGGTATGCCTCGCGCCCGTACCTGCCGGCGGAAGATGTCGAGCGGGTTGATGGCGCCGTCACTGCCGCCGAGATAGCCGATGACGTTGATCTGGGCGCCGCGCGCCGCTGCCCTCAGCGATTGTGCAAAACTCTGCGGTCCGCCAACCTCGATGATATGGTCGGCGCCGCGGCCATCCGTCAATCCCAGCACGGCCGATGCCCAATCGGGGACGCTGCGATAGTTCACGCCATCCTGCGCGCCAAGTTGCTTTGCCCGCGCAAGCTTCTCGTCGCTGCTCGACGTCACGATGACGCGCGCCCCGGCAGCGGCGGCGAACTGCACCGCAAACAGCGAAACGCCGCCGGTGCCGAGGCAAAGCACGGTGTCGCCGGGTTTGACGCTGCCCTCAGTAAACAGCGCGTGCCATGCCGTCACGCCGGCGCATGGCAGCGTCGCCGCCTCGAGGTCGCTCAGATTGACTGGCGCCAGCACCGCAGCCTGCTCGTCAAGCCGGGCAAATTCGCTGAGCAGCCCGTCGATCGGGCCGCCGCGTTGATAGGAGGGCTCGGCCATCGCGAAACTGCCGCCGACCCAGCGTTGCCAGAACGTGCCGCAGACCCGGTCGCCGATCTTGAACCGGCTGACCTCGGCGCCGATGGCAACGACTTCGCCGACGCCGTCCGACAGCGGCACCAGCGGCAATGCAAACTTCGTGTGATAGCTGCCGCGGACGATCTCGGCATCGCGGTAGTTCAGCGCCGTCGCCTTCACCTTCACAATCATCTCCTGGCGCCCTGGCTCGGGCATCGGCCGCTCGACCATTCTGAGGCTCTCGAGGCCGCCCGGGCTCTGCAATTCGATCGCTTTCATCGTCGTTCCTTTCCAACTGGGTCCTGCCGGAAGAAAATCGCTTGCCCTCCGTTGGATTTCAAATTCATAATGTTCAGCATAATTATGCTTCCAAGACATGTCCGGGTGAGTCGTGCTTGAAGAACTGAAAACACTGGCCCTCTTTGCCGAGGAGGGTTCGATTCAGAAGGTGGCGCAACGCCTGCCGTTGACGCAGCCGGCCGTCACCCGCCAGATCCAGCGGCTGGAGGAGATGCTCGGCACGGAATTGCTTGACCGCCGGCTAAAGCCGTCGCGACTGACCCCGGCCGGCGTAGAGGTGCTGGCACGCGGCAAGGACATTCTCGCCGCCGTCGACGCGCTGAGATCATTCGCCAAGGGCGGCGAGCCGGAGGGCCTGCTGCGGCTCGGCCTCGCGCACGGGCTTTGCGACAAAGCCGTGGCCGCCGCCATTGCTGATGCCGTGGCGCGGTTTCCGAAGGTCTCGCTTCGTCTGAAGAGCGGCTGGAGCCTTGAGCTGGCCGACCAGCACAAGCGCGGACAGCTCGACCTCGCCTTCATCCTGGACGGCAGCAATTCCAAAACTGGCGACGGCGTTGTCGGAACCGAGCCCCTCGGCATCATCGCTGCCGAAAACACTGTCCGACAAGCCGACGTCAAGACCATGCCCTGGGTCCTCAGCCCTGAGCCTTGCGACGCGCGCCGGCGGCTGGCGGCTGCCCTTGCCGAGGGTGGGAACAGATTGATCGTCGGCGCCGAGATTCAGGACAGCGCGCTGCAGATCGACTGGGTTCGTCGAGGCCAAGGCCTTGGCCTGCTGCCCACGCGGCTGCTGCGGGAAAAGCTGCCGCAGGGCATTGCCCTGGTCGACGCTCCCGGCCTCGAGCTGTCGCTGCGAATTGTCGTCCTGCGTTCGCCGCACCTGCATCTTTTGACAGAGGCGGCCGACGCAGTGACCGAGGCCGTCACCGCGACTGTCACGACGGACTGAGGCTGCCACGCCGCGCTGCCGGGCCAGCTTCGTTGCCGCTTCATCGGAAGGCGCTCCTTGCCTCTGCTGGCGATTTGTGGTCTTGGAGGCGCCAAATTGCCCTTTGCGGCGATCATCTCATTTCCGGATCACCTCATCATGGCCAAGATCAATGGCAACGAAATCCGTCCCGGCAACGTCATCGAGCATGATGGCGGCCTTTGGGTGGCGGTCAGGACCAACACCGTCAAGCCCGGCAAGGGCGGCGCCTACAACCAGGTCGAACTCAAGAACCTGATCAACGGCACCAAGCTCAACGAGCGCTTCCGTTCGGCCGAGACGGTCGAACAGATCCGGCTCGATCTGAAGGATTTTTCCTTCCTCTACGAGCAGGGCGACGCGCTGGTGTTCATGGACACCGAAAGCTACGAGCAGCTCGAACTGCAAAAGGAGTTCGTCGGCGATCGCGCCGCCTTCCTGCAGGACGGCATGATGGTGACGGTCCAGCTCTATGACGAAAGGCCGATCGGCATTTCGTTGCCCGACCAGGTGACGCTGACCATCACCGAGGCCGACCCGGTGGTGAAGGGCCAAACGGCAGCCTCGTCCTACAAGCCGGCGATACTCGAAAACGGCATCCGCGTGCTGGTGCCGCCGTTCATCGGCTCGGGCGAGCGCATCATCGTCGATACCAACGAAATCACTTACGTACGCCGCGCCGACTAAGGCGTGATCCCAAAGAGTGGCAGACTTTTTGGATAAGATCATGCGTCAAGGCAAATAGGCGCAGCGACAGGAAGAACAGCAATGGCGCGTTCCGCGATCCTCAATGTCATGGTCCAGGCCGCAATGAAGGCCGGCCGCTCGCTGTCGCGTGACTTCGGCGAAGTGCAGAACCTGCAGGTCTCGATGAAGGGGCCGGGCGACTATGTCAGCCAGGCCGACCGCAAGGCCGAAGACATCGTCTTTGCCGAACTCTCGAAGGCGCGGCCAGGCTACGCCTTCCTGATGGAGGAACGCGGCGTGATCGAGGGCGACGACGGCCAGCACCGCTGGATCGTCGACCCGCTCGACGGCACCACCAATTTCCTGCACGGCATTCCGCTCTTTGCCGTTTCGATCGCGCTGGAGCGCCAGGGCCAGATCGTCGCCGGCGTCGTCTACAATCCGGCGATGGATGAGCTCTATACCGCCGAGCGCGGCGGCGGCGCTTTTATGAACGACCGCCGGCTGCGCGTCGCCGGCCGCACCAAGCTGGTCGATGCGGTGATCGGCTGCGGCATGCCGCATCTCGGGCGTGGCCAGCACGGCAATTTCCTCATCGAGTTGCGCAATGTCATGGCCGAGGTCTCTGGCGTGCGCCGTCTCGGCTCCGCCTCGCTCGATCTCGCCTACGTCGCCGCCGGCCGCATGGACGGGTTCTGGGAAACCGGCCTGTCGGCCTGGGATGTCGCCGCCGGCATTTTGCTGATCCGCGAGGCGGGCGGTTTCGTCTCCGATTTCGCCGGGGGACAGGATGTGCTGAACGCCGGTTCACTGGTTGCCGGCAACGAACTCATCCAGCGCGCGCTGTTGAAGACTATAAAAAGGCCACTCTCAGCCGGCTGATAGAGGCACGCCGCGCTGAAGCGCCGCAGTCGCAAAACCGCAACCAAAGCTTGAAATACTGTCCCGCGGCCGCCCAGATAAGGCGACGCAGGATCATCGATGACGAACAGCCGGCCCCAATCCCAGAGCGAACTATCCCAGCTCGACATCCCCTTCATGGGGCGCTGGCATTACTCGCGCGCCGAGATCATCGCCGACGGCATCGTCCACGCCGTGGGCATCGTGCTGGCGATCGCTGCCGGCTCGACGTTGCTGGCACTGGCCGCCTATCGAACCGGCCCCGGCGAATATGTCGCCGCCGCCTTCTATGTGGTCTCTCTGCTCACCGTGCTGTCGGTTTCGCTGGCCTATAATGTCTGGCCGGTGTCGCCGGCAAAATGGATATTGCGGCGCTTCGACCATGCGGCGATCTACCTGCTGATCGCTTCGACCTACACGCCGTTCCTGGCCCAGCTCGGCGGCTCGCCGCTGGCCGTTTCGATGATCGTCCTGGTCTGGATCGCCGCGGCTGTCGGCATCGCCATCAAGGTCTTTCTTCCCGGCCGTTTCGACCGGCTGGCGATCGTCTTCTACCTAACCATCGGCTGGAGCGGCATCGTTCTGGTGGAGCCGCTCGTGCGGACGCTGCCGGCGACATCGATCGCGCTCATCGTTGCCGGCGGCATCGTCTATTCCTGCGGCGTGATCTTCTTCGCCTGGAAGGGCCTGCGCTTCCACAATGCGCTGTGGCATGGCTTTGTCGTCACCGGCGCCGGCCTGCATCTGGCCGCCATGGTCGACTGCCTGGTCATCAACCGGCTTTGACCTCCGGTTGCGGACAGTGGCAATATTGCCAAGCGCCATTCAATTTCGTCACAATTCCGTTTAGAGTCGCAAACACAAATTGATCGGCGGCGACGGCATCGGAAACGGGGCACGGATGACTCTTCTCAGATCCTTCGGCATGGGCAGGCGCTCCGACGTTCTGATCTACGATCCGCACAAATTGTCGAGCCCGCAGGTGTTTCTGCTGACCATGGTGATCTTTCTGTTCATCGTGGCCTTTATCGCTGCCATCCTGACCCGCCAGATCTCGACCGCCTTCGTCACCAATCCCGGCCTCAACGGCCTGATCATCGGCGTGCTGGCGGTCGGCATTCTGCTGGCCTTCGTCCAGGTCGGCCGGCTGTTCCGCGAGGTGCGCTGGGTCAACTCGTTCCGTGCCGGTTCCGAAACCACCGAACCGGTGCTGCTGGCGCCGATGAAGGCGATGATCGGCCGCTCCTCGACGATTGCCTTCTCGACCAGTTCGATGCGCACCATGCTGGATTCGATCGCCACCCGCCTCGACGAAAGCCGCGACACGTCGCGCTACCTTGTCGGACTGCTGGTGTTCCTCGGCCTGCTCGGCACCTTCTGGGGCCTGCTCAACACGATCGGCTCGATCCGCGAAACCATCGAGTCGCTCGATCCCGGCACCGGCGATGCCGCCGCCGTGCTCGAATCCCTGAAGCAGGGGCTTTCCGCTCCGTTGGCCGGCATGGGCACCGCCTTCTCGTCCTCGCTGTTCGGCCTCTCCGGCTCGCTGGTGCTCGGCTTCCTCGACCTGCAGGCCGGCCGCGCCCAGACGCGCTTCTATACCGAACTCGAAAACTGGCTGTCCTCGGTCACCGACCTCTCCTCCGACATCGTCGTTGCCGAAGCGGCCAAGACCGAACCCTCCGAGGAAATC
Organism: Mesorhizobium sp. M0119; assembly: GCF_040322615.1. NCBI lineage: Bacteria > Pseudomonadati > Pseudomonadota > Alphaproteobacteria > Hyphomicrobiales > Phyllobacteriaceae > Mesorhizobium > Mesorhizobium sp. M0119. The sequence goes on along the minus strand of NZ_JAMYTU010000006.1, from coordinate 123,932 downwards.
CGGCTGTTGTCGGAAAAGCTGCGCACGCTGCAGGAGAATGGCGGCAGCTCCAATCCGCGCGTCGCCACAGCCATGGCCAATCTCGCCGACGGCATTTCCGGCCTGGTCAAGAACATGCGCTCGGAACAGCAGATCATGCGCGACTGGGTCGAGGCCCAGTCCGACGAGCAGAAGGCGATGCGCAATACGCTGGAGAAGATCGCCGACGCCTTGAAGAAGACTGGAGTGCATTGACGTGGCGTTGGCACGAGGCCGGCGCTCCGACCGCCGCATCGATTACTGGCCGGGCTTCGTCGATGCGCTGTCGACGCTGCTGTTGGCGATCATGTTCCTGCTCACGGTTTTCGTGCTGGCGCAGTTCCTGCTCGGCCGCGAGATCTCCGGCAAGGATACGGTGCTCAACCGCCTCAACTCGCAGATCAACGAGTTGACCCAGCTTCTGGCGCTGGAGCGCTCGACGACGCAGGACAAGGAAGACACCCTCGCCAATTTGCAGGCATCGCTGTCCGCGTCGGAGGCGGAAAAGAGCCGGCTCGAGCAATTGCTGGCGCAAGGCGCCGGTGCCGGCGATGCCGCCAACCAGCGCGCAACGGCACTTTCCGGCGAGCTCGACAGCCAGCGCCAGATCAGCCAGCAGGCGCTAAGCCAGGTCGAGATCCTCAACCAGCAGATTTCGGCGCTGCGCAAGCAGATCGCAGCGCTCGAACAAGCGCTCGACGTGTCCGAAACGCGCGACCGCGAATCCAACACCAAGATCGCCGATCTCGGCCGCCGCCTCAACGTCGCACTGGCGCAACGCGTGCAGGAGCTGAACCGCTACCGCTCCGATTTCTTCGGCCGCTTACGTGAAATTCTCGCCGACCGCGAGAACATCCGCATCGTCGGCGACCGCTTCGTCTTCCAGTCGGAAGTGCTTTTCCCGACCGGCTCCGAAGTGATCAACGATGCCGGCAAGGTCGAGATGAAGAAGCTCGCCGATGCCATCATCGAATTGCAAAAGGAAATCCCGCCGGAGATCAACTGGGTGCTGCGCGTCGACGGCCACACCGACAACAAGCCGCTCTCCGGCACCGGCCGCTACCGCGACAATTGGGAATTGTCGACGGCGCGCTCGACATCGGTGGTCAAGTTCCTGATCGAGAACGGCGTGCCGGCCAACCGGCTGGTCGCCGCTGGCTTCGGCGAATTCCAGCCGCTCGACCCCGCCGATACCGAAGAGGCGCGCAACAAGAACCGCCGCATCGAGTTGAAGCTGACCGAGCGGTGATCTGCAAGCCTTTGGCTTGTATCATGCGCCAGGTCGAGCCGGCTCAAGTCGGCGGCATTTAGGGCACTGGTGCGGCAGCGGCAAGAGCTGAAAAAATTACCTTTTTTTAATTACAATTTGCCACGACGCGTCACTAGCTGTTGGCAAGGGGCCGAGAACCGCCGGCGATGCCTCCCTCATCGCGACGCGACGGAACCTGACGGCCCGCGGCCCGACCAGCACATTGGCGATCATGTTTCGCTCTTCCCCATCGCGGTCTGCCGCCGCCGGACGACATTGATCACGCAAGCCACCGCTTCCGCAAGATGCTTTTCGGCCGTTACGGCCGGCATTCAATGCATCGGTCGCAGACGGTCTTCGGGGTTGCCAACAGTTTTGCATTGGTATCTTTTCCCGCCGTCAAATCAGCGGAACCCACAATGTCCTTTCAAAAACTCGACGACCTCGGCCACAAGCTCGAAGCGCTGGAACATGCCCTCGCCATCCTCGGCGCCGACGAGGCGACCCATATGGCGGTCGGCGGCGGCGAGAAGCGCGCGGAGGCAATGTCGGCGCTTGCCGGCATGCACCATGCCCGCGCGACTACGCCGGAGATTGCCGACTGGATCGCGGCGGCCGAGCAGGAGACGCTGAACGAAGAGCAGCAGGCCGCGGTCAGGGAATTCCGCCGGCAATACACCAACCTGACCTGCCTGCCGGTCGAGTTCGTCGAGCGCCAGACGACCGCGCGCATGCGCTCCGAGCAACTCTGGCGCGACCTGCGCGCCAAGAACGACTGGGCCGGCTTCCTGCCGGCGCTCGAAGGCGTCGTGGCGCTGGTCCGCGAGGAGGCGGCACTTCGCGCCGAGGTGCTCGGGCTCGAGCCTTACGACGCACTGATGGAGCAATATGACCCGGGCAATCGCACCGCCGACATCACGCCTGTGTTTGCCGAGTTGAAGACCTTCCTGAAAGGCTTCGTACCGGAGGCACTGGCCGTGCAGGAAGAGCGGCTGGCGAAACATCCGCTGAAGCCGCTTTCCGGCAGCTACCCCCTGGACAAGCAGCGCGAGCTTGGCCTCGCCATGATGGCGGCAGTCGGCTTCGACCTCACCCACGGCTCGCTGTCGGTTTCGCACCATCCCTTCTGCGGCGGCGTGCCGAGCGACGTCCGCATCACCACCCGCTACAAGACCTCGGATTTCCTGTCGGCGCTGATGGGCGTGCTGCACGAGACCGGCCATGCGCTGTACGAGCAGAACCTGCCGAAGGCGTGGGCGCACTGGCCGCTCGGCAGAGCACGCGGGATGGCGGTGCATGAAAGCCAGAGCCTGTTCGTCGAAAAGCAGATCGGCCGCAATCCAGAATTCTGGCGCTGGGCGCTGCCGGTGGTCGAAAGACACCTTGGTGAGAGCTGGACGATCGACGACATCCTGCCGCATGTGCACCGGGTCGAGCGCGGCCTGATCCGCGTCGATGCCGACGAGGTCACCTATCCGCTGCACGTCATCCTGCGCTACGAGCTGGAGCAGGAGCTTGTCTCGGGTCGGCTGGAGGCAGCCGACCTACCCGAGGCCTGGGATGCCAAGATGCGCGATTATCTCGGCCTGTCGACATCAGACAATCCGGCTGATGGTCCGATGCAGGACGTCCACTGGCCGGGTGCCGCCTTCGGCTATTTCCCCTCCTACACGCTGGGCGCCATGATGGCGGCGCAGCAATGGGCGGCGCTGACCAGAGATCATCCTTCAGCCGACGAAGACCTCGCCAAGGGAGATTTCGCCGCGATCAACGACTGGCGCCGCAAAAGGATCTGGTCGCAAGGCTCCCGCTGGTCGACGCCGGAACTGCTCGAACGCGCCACCGGCGAAAAGCTCAATGCCCTTCATTTCACTGATCACCTGAAGAAGCGGTACGGGAACTGAGGCGCTTCATCTATTCCCGGTTCTTGCCGCGGTGACCGCAGAAATCCGCGAAACTGGCCTTTACTTTGGTGGGAAAGCCTCTGAAAAAGGAGTTCTTCCAAGTTGGGCGAGCGTAGATGTCTGTCTGTTACAGTTTTCATAGGATGAAGTCTTTCTGGCCCCGCTTGGTTTTTTTCATCTTATTGATCGGCCTGAGTTCTCCGGCCATGTCCGACGACATGGTTCTCAAGGGTCCGGCAGAAAGCTGGGTAAAGCAGCTTGATATTCCGCCTGCCGATCCCACCCGATCGGATCAAATCAAGAATGGGGTTTCATGGCTGCTCTCGGACGACCAGATCAAACATCGCGCCGGCGGCTATGTCGAGTACTCGCGCACCGTCTATAAAATCGTCGACCGTCCCGGCCTGGATCGTGGCGCGAGCATCGATCTGCAGTTCGATCCGTCCCGGCACAAGGTCACGCTCAACCATCTTCACATCATCCGCGATGGCGCCGTTCTGGACCGGCTGGAAGGCGTCGAATTCGACATCTTCCGCAGGGAAAGAGACGCCGAGAAAGGCGTCTTCGACGGCTGGCTGACAGCACATGTCAACATCGATGATGTGCGTACCGGCGACATCGTCGATTACGGGTCGACCTATGAAGTAACACCGCTCGTCGGCAAGGATCTTTTCTTCAAGAATTTCTCCACCGAATGGGAAGAGCCGGTAGCGCTTATCCGCACAAGCATCATTTGGCCTTCGGGCCAGCCGCTCGAGATCAAGACCAGGGGAACCCGACTCAAGCCCTCAATCTCCCCGACTGGGCCGGACACCACCTATCTATGGGAAATTCCAAACCCGAAACCGATCAATGTCGAGGACAACCTGCCCGTGACCTATCCTGGCTGGGGCTCCATCGATGTCGCGTCTACCGCGAATTGGCAAAGTGTGGTCGATGCTGTTGCGCCCTATTACAAGCCAGCCACCGTTTTTCCCTCGGCTTTTGCCGCAAAGCTCGACGACATCGCTCTGCGGCATCCGGTGCCCGAAGACCGGATGGTCGAGGCAATGCGGCTGGTGCAGGACCAGATCCGCTATGTAAGCCTGTCGATGGGTGCCGGTTCCTACGTTCCGCGTGATCCGGCGACGGTCATCCTGAGCGGGTTTGGTGACTGCAAGGACAAGGCACTGCTGCTGGTTTCATCGCTTGTGCGGCTTGGCATTGCTGCCGAGGTCGCCTTGGCCGATCTCGACGAGGGACGGGCCCTGGACCAGCATCTGCCGGCGCTTCGCGATTTCGACCATGCCATCGTCAAGGCAAGGATCGGAGCAAAGACATATTGGCTGGACGCCACGAACTATCTTCAGGGCGGCAGGGCGTACAATCTCGCACAGCCGGACTACGGCTTCGCGCTGCCGCTTTCCAGCACCGGCCGGTTGGAGAAGATGCCGAGCCCTGTACTCACCAGCCCATCGATCCAGATCGCCGAGGAATTCGACTTTCCGCCGAAACCGGGCGATCCCCTCGTGCTGACCGTCTTCTCGACATATGAGGACGCCGATGCCGATTGGATGCGCGGCAATTTCGCCAGCCGGTCGCTGAGCGAGGTGTCGGACGCTTACCTGAAATATTACAACAAGCAATATCCGGGCGTCCAAACCATCGCCAAGCCGGAAATCGTGGATCGCCGCGACGGCAACATAGTGAGCGTGAAGGAAAGTTATCGCTTGCCGGCGGAGGCGCTGGCGGCCAACGATCTGGCAAAGAATTTCCCGATCCGCGCGGCCGATCTCGGCAACAACTCTTTTCCAACCCCGACAATCGTCGACCGAACCGGGCCCGTCTCCCTCGGCCCCCAGTTCTACCGCCGCCACAAGGTGACCGTGCGCAACCTCAAGGCGAGATTTTCCGGCGAGTCGATGAAAAACGTCGTGACGCCCTATCTGTCTCTCAAGGCGTCCTGGTCCAACACGCCCACCGAATTTCAAGTTGAATGGAACTTTCAGACGCTGGCAACTGAAGTGCCGGCGAAGGCGATTGCCGATTATCTGAAAACCGTCGATGAGGTCGCAGACCAAATTCGCTGGCAGTACGATTTTACCTATGAAGAGCCGCCTGCCGATGTGCAGCTCAGCGATCCGGCAAAGGAGCAGCGACAGACCGTCGCCAGCATGCTTTTGTTGTCGTTGCTTGTCGGCGTTCCCCTGTTCATCGCCTATAGACGCGGCAAACGCCGAGCCTTCGGTAGCTGAAGAATCCCGGCGGCCGCGGGCGGACTTACTCGGCCGCGCCCCTGAAAGCATTCGCACCGGTATCGAACTGCAGCTTGGCCAGCCGCGCATAGATGCCACCCTTGGCGACCAGGCTCTGATGCGTGCCTTCCTCGACGATGCAGCCACCATCCATGACCAGGATGCGATCGGCCTTCAGCACGGTTGCCAGCCGATGGGCTATGACGATTGTGGTGCGGCCCTGCATCAGCCGGTCCAGCGCCGTCTGCACCAGCGTCTCGCTTTCGGCATCGAGCGCCGAGGTCGCCTCGTCGAGCAGCAGGATGGGCGCATCGCGCAAAATGGCGCGGGCGATCGCCACGCGCTGGCGCTGGCCGCCCGACAGCGTAACGCCACGCTCGCCGACCTGGCTGTCATAGCCCTTTTCGAGTTTCAGGATGAACTCGTCGGCAAGCGCGTCCTTCGCCGCCGCCTCGATCTCGGCCTGGCCGGCGCCGGGCCGGCCAAAGCCGATATTGTCGCGCGCGCTTGCGGCAAAGATGGTGACATCCTGCGGCACGATGGCAATGCGCGCGCGGATCGCGGCCGGATCGGCCTCGCGCAGATCGACCCCGTCGATGACGATCCTGCCGGCTTCAGGATCGTAGAAGCGCAGAAGCAGCGAAAACACCGTGCTCTTGCCGGCGCCGGATGGCCCGACGATCGCCAGCGTCTCACCGGGTTTGACCTGAAAGCTCAGACCATGGACGGCGGCGCGGTCGGGCCGGGCCGGATAGGAGAAGGAAACATCGTCGAAGCTGATCGCGCCTCTCGCCTTTGCCGGCAGCGGCTTCGGATCGGCGGGCGCCTGGATCGCGGGTTTCTCGGCCAGGATCTCGGTCAGCCGTTCGGCAGCGCCCGCTGCCTGGGACAGTTCGCCCCAGACCTCCGACAGGGCGCCGAGCGCGCCGGCGGCGAACACCGAATAGAGCAGGAATTGGCCAAGAGTGCCCGGCGACAGCGTGCCGTCGAGCACGTCGCGCGAACCGAACCATAGCACCGCCACGACCGAGGAAAAGATCATGAAGATGGCGAAGAAGGTGAGAAAGGAGCGGGCAAAGATCGAGGCCCGCGCCGCTTCGAACGCTGCTTCCACGGCGGATGAAAAATACCCGGTTACAAGCTTCTCGTTGGTGAAGGCCTGCAGCGTGCGCACCGCGCCGATCTGCTCGCTGGCATAGGCGGTGGCATTGGCCAGCGTATCCTGCGCCAGCCGTGACTTGCGTCGCACCGAGCGGCCGAAGGCGACCAGCGGCAGCACGATTAACGGAATGGCCGCGATGACCAGGCCGGACAGTTTTGGGCTGGTGAAGACCATCATCGCCACGGCGCCGAGGCCGAGGATGACGTTGCGCAGCGCCACGGAGGCGGTGGCACCGACGGCGGATTTGACCTGTGTCGTGTCGGCGGCGAGCCGCGAGACGATCTCGCCCGACTGGGCTGTGTCGAAGAAGGAGGGCGACAGTTTGGTGACGTGGGCAAAGACATCGCGGCGGATATCGGCAACGACGCGCTCGCCGAGCGTGATGACGAAATAGTAGCGGCTGGCCGACGCCGCCGCCAGCACGGCGGCCATCACCACCAGCATGGCGAAATATTCGGCAATGAAGCTGGAATCGGAAGCCGAAAAGCCGTGGTCGATCATCCGCCGCACCGCCAGCGGCAGCGCCAGCGTCGTCGCCGCCGCGACGGCCAGCGAGACGATCGCGCCGATGATCATTTTGCGGTAATGGGTGATGTAGGGAAACAGGCGCTGCAGCGGCCTCAGCGAGCGCCTGCGCTCGTCTGCATCGCCGCTTATGTTCGCCATGACCGTTTCCTTTGGCCCTTTGAGGTTTGCGCCATCAATATGCGCTTGCCACGGCCTTGTGATTCAATTCCGGCTGATGTATAGGCTCGCCGACCGTTTTAGAAGCCGTGGCTCCTCAATAGCTGCGGCTTCGAGTTTTAAAAAGGGGCGCATCGACGCAGGCGCAGCCCGTCGGCAGCACCCGGCAAGCCAGGAACAGAACCATGAAGACCGACATCCATCCCGACTATCACACCATCAAGGTCGTCATGACCGACGGCACCGAATACATGACCCGTTCGACCTGGGGCAAGGAAGGCGATACGATGAACCTCGATATCGACCCGACCACCCATCCGGCCTGGACCGGCGGCCAGCAGACCCTGCTCGACCGCGGTGGCCGCCTGTCGAAGTTCAAGAAGCGTTTCGAAGGTTTCGGCCTTTAAGCCCCAAGCCTTTCGTATCAGAAAAACCCGCCCTTGAGGCGGGTTTTTTGTTGCCATGTCGTCCCATCGATAGGAGGCTGAGCCGATCATGGTGGGGACACAGGTGATAGAACTTAATGACGAGCGGTGGTCTGATCTCCGGGGCGGATACCAAGTCGTTTACGACCCGAGACCGGCCTTGCGCGCGTTGGCTGTTCGCTACGACGACAAAACGATCTGGGACGAACTGTGGGAGGAATTGCACCATCAAGGGGATGTCGGTAGCGCATCCTACGCGGCGATCCCGGAGATCGTTCGCATCTCGGCTGAACACGTCCCCGCGGACTGGGCAACCTACGGCCTCGCTGCCGTAATCGAAGAGGCTCGGCTGGCGGATGAGCGCAATCCGCCGATCCCGGATTGGATCGAACCGCACTACAGGTCGGCTTGGCAGACACTTCTACGTCTGGCGTTGCGAGACCTGGCAACCACGACCAACGAGACAACTGCGACGTACGCATTGGCCGTTGTCGCATTCCATCATGGCAGTCTCAGTATGGCCCGGATGGTGATGTTCCCCGATGACGAACGCGAGGAGATGCTGAAGATGTATTGGGGCAGCTAGTCCCTTAGTCGTCCCCCAGCTCCCTCAGCGCCATCCGCTTGTAGGCCGCAACCAGCCTGTCACCCTCCTGCCGGTCGACCGAAATCGCCAACCGCATTGCGGCCTCGCCCATCTGCCAGATGAGAAATGTCGTCGTTTCCAGCGCTTCCGGATCGGCGGACGGCCGCAACCGCTTCAGCACCGCAGTGAGGAATTCGGCGTTGGCCCGGCTGTCGGCGAGCTCAAGTTCGCGCAACGCCTTGTCGGCCTGCGTGCCCGACCAGATGTCGCGCATCACCGGCTCCGCCAGGAACATTCCGTAGTAGATATCCACCAGTTCCGAAAATGCCCGGCGCAGATCTTCGGCGTCATTGACCCCGGCTAGCGCTGCCGCAATGCAGGCCTGGCTTTCGGTAGTGTAGCGTTCGGCCAGCGCCCAGATGATCGCTCGCTTGTCCGGGAAGAACTGGTAGAGCGAGCCGATCGACACGCCGGCCCTCTCTGCAACCTCGCCCATGCGCATGGCGTCGCTGCCTTGCTCGGCGATCAGCGCCGAGGCAGCGGCCAACATGCGCTCGACCCGCTCGCGGCTGCGCTGCTGGCTCGGCGCCCGGCGCGGCGATGCGATCTGGCCGTCCTGTGAATCCGATACGGCAGAGCCTTCCATCACTGTCTCCAGACGAACAATCAACAAATTGGCTTGACTCGCAAAATACGAGGGTTTATCACGTTTTGCAAATGTGAGGATTACTCACATTTGGAAAACAGAGGAAACCGAAATGACTGACACGACATCGAAACCAATTCTGATACTCGGCGGCACCGGAAAAACCGGCCGCCGCCTTGCCGAGCGGCTGACGGCGCATGGCACGCCGGTGCGGATCGGTTCGCGCTCCGGCAGCCCAAGCTTCGACTGGGAAATTCCGGCGACCTGGGGCCCGGCCTTGCAAGGAGTGAGTGCCGTCTACATCAGCTACTACCCCGACATTGCCGTGCCGGGCGCCGCCGAAGTCGTCGACGCCTTCGCCCGGCTCGCCTTGGCCAACGGTGTCACCCGGCTGGTGCTGCTGTCAGGCCGAGGTGAGACCGAAGCCCAGCGCGCCGAAGAGATGCTGAAAGCCTCGGGCGCTGACTGGACGATCCTGCGCTGCGCCTGGTTCTCGCAGAATTTCAGCGAAGGTTTTCTCGTCGAGTCCTTGCTGGAAGGCGAGGTGGCCTTGCCGGTCAGCAATGTCGGCGAGCCGTTCGTCGATGCCGACGACATCGCCGAAGCCGCCTTCGTCGCGCTGACCGAGCCAGGCCATGTCGGAGAGCTCCATGAACTGACCGGGCCGCGGCTGCTGAGCTTCGCCGACGCGGTCGCCGAGATCGGCAGGGCCGCCAGCCGCGACATTCCCTTCAAGCAGATTTCACATGCCGAGTTCACCGTCGCCATAGCCGAGCACGGATTGCCGGCCGAGTTCGCCTGGCTGCTTAACGAGCTGTTCACCGAAGTGCTGGACGGCCGCAACGAGTCGCTGACCGACGGCGTCCAGCGCGTGCTCGGCCGCGCCCCAAAAGACTTTTCCGCCTACGCAACCGAAACCGCCGCCACAGGCATCTGGAGGAACTGACATGATCATGAAACTGCTTCCCACCCTCACCTTCGTCGCTGCCATTGGCTCAGGCGTTGTCGGCGGCGTTTTCTTCGCCTTCTCCAACTTTATCATGCCGGCGCTCGCCCGCTTGCCTGCCGGAGGCGGCATCGCCGCCATGAATTCGATCAACATCACCGTGATTACGCCGGCATTCATGACTGCGCTTTTCGGCACCGGGCTGGTCTGTCTTGTCCTTGCCGCCGGCGCTCTTATCGGCTGGAGCCAACCGGGTGCATTCTGGCTCCTCGCCGGCGCCCTGATCTACCTCGTCGGCAACCCGATCGTGACGATGATGTTCAACGTGCCGCTCAACAACGCCCTGGCTGCAGTCGATCCGGCAAGCGCCAACGGCGCTGCGGTATGGGCCACTTATCTCAGGGATTGGGTGATGTGGAATCATGTCCGCACCATCACTGCCATAGTGGCGCTGGGCTGCTTCATCTTCGCATGGCGGTGAATGCAGGACGGAAGTGTAAAAGGGCCTCAGGCAGGGTCTTTTGACTTATGGCCGTTGCGATCGGCATGGCCGAGATCGCGATCCGGATCGATGACGTCGCGAACCAGTTGCTTGAGTTTTGCGGCGTCGGGAAAACCGCCGTCACGCTTGCGGTCCCAGACCAGCGTGTCATTGCAGGAAATGGTGAAGATGCCGCCGGTGCCGGGCACCAGCGTCACTTCGCCGAGATCGGTGCCGAAGGTAGACAACAGCTCCTGCGCCATCCAGCCGGCCCTGAGCAGCCATAGGCACTGGGTGCAATAGGTGATGCGGACTGTGGGCAGCGCGTGTTGGGTCATGCCGCGCTAAGCTTCGCCAAGGTCTCCTCGTCGACCTCGAAATTGGCGTAGACGCTCTGCACGTCGTCGTCGTCTTCGAGCGTCGCGACCAGCTTCATCAGCGATTGTGCCCGCTCCTCGTCGACCGCGATATTGGTCTGCGGCTTCCAGATCGGCTTCACCGATTCAGCCTCGCCGAGCGCGCCTTCCAGCGCCTTCGACACTTCGCCGAGATTCTCGAAGGCGCAATAGATCGTGTGGCCTTCCTCGTCCGACTGGACGTCGTCGGCGCCAGCCTCGATCGCCGCGTCCATCACCTTCTCGGCGCTGCCGGCCGATGCCGGATAGTAGATCTCGCCGACGCGGTCCCACATGAACGAAACCGAGCCGGTCTCGCCCATCGCCCCGCCGGCCTTGGTGAAGGCAGCGCGCACATTCGACGCAGAGCGGTTGCGGTTGTCGGTCAGCGCCTCGACGATCAGCGCGACGCCGCCTGGCCCGTAACCCTCGTAGCGAACGGCTTCGTAGGTCTCGGCATCGCCCATCGACGCCTTGTTGATGGCGCGCTGGATATTGTCCTTCGGCATCGACACCGCCTTGGCGTTCTGCACCGCGAGGCGCAGGCGCGGATTCATCGATGGATCGGGCGTACCGCTCTTGGCGGCGACGGTGATTTCGCGCGCCAGCTTGGAAAACATTTTCGATCGCACCGCATCCTGGCGGCCCTTGCGATGCATGATGTTCTTGAACTGTGAATGGCCAGCCATGGCACCCCTGTCGTCTTCTCGGCTAGAGCATCTGCCGCCCGGTGAACCACCCGACATCTTGCAAAATGCTCGAATTCAAAATTTCAGAACGTCCTGCTGCGTCCCTGACGGACGGACGGCGCTCTCTGTCGGAATGGCCGGCTTATAGATAAATCGGCTCAATTCGTCCAGCCGCGCCATTGCGTCGGACACGCAAGTGTCTCAAGACCCGAAAGTGGCAGGCTTCTGCGGCCATTCATCCCTCCAGGTCGGACTTCAGCCGATCGAGGATGCTGATCGCGTGCGTGGCATATTGGCTGATCCAGCGGTCGTGGATGCGCTTGATCGGCAGGGCGTTGAGATGGTTCCAGCGTTCGCGGCCCTCGCGCCGCGCCACGACCAGGTCGGCCTCCTCCAGCACCTTCAGGTGCAGCATGACCGTGCAGCGGTCCATGTCGGGGAAGGCATCGCACAGCATGCCGGTGGTCTGCGGCGCATCCTTCAGCTGGTCCAGCAACGCACGCCGGCGCCGATGCGCCAGCGCCTTGAAAACATTGTCGTCTCGTGATTGGCTTGACATGTTATATTTCTATAACATATCATTGAGCCATTCAAGGAAGGAGCTGTGGATATGTCTCTTGGATTCAGGGTTTCTGGCCGCATCAGCAAACCTGTCGCCGAAGTCTTCGATGCGGTCGTCAATCCGAAGAAACTTAGCGGCTATTTCACAACGATCGGCGGCGCCAGCGCACCGCTGGTGGCGGGCGCCACCGTCATCTGGTGGGGCAAGGTTCCCGTGGAGGTCGACAAGGTGGAGAAAGACAGCCGCATCGTGCTGCGCTGGGATGCCAGCGACGCCGACGGCAAGCCAGCCTACAAGACCCGCATCGAGATAAATTTCGAACCGCTCGACGATGGCGGCACCTTCGTCACCATCGCCGAGACCGGCTGGCACGAGGACGCGGTCGGCCTGAAGAAATCCTACCTCAATTGCGAGGGCTGGTCGCAGATGCTGGCCTGCATGAAGGCCTATATCGAATACGGCATCAATCTGCGCGACGGCTATTACCGCAGCGAGATGAAGGGCGAGCCGGCCGATGAGAACAACATCTGAGAGCAGCAAAAATGGCCGCGAAGATCACCGGCGGCATCAACATCGCCATGAAGGTGCCGCCACATCAATACCAGGCGACGATCGCCTTCTATCGCGACGTCGTCGGCCTGAAGCCATTCACGGCCAAGCCGCCGGCCGTCGGCTTCGAACTCGGTCCCAATCGACTGTGGATCGACGAGGCGCCGATGCTTAGCCAAGCCGAGATCTGGCTGGAGCTGTTCACCGATGATTTTCCGGCCGCTGCGGAGCATCTCGCCAAGGCCGGCGTCGTGCGCTGCGACGCCATCGAGGCACTCGGTGAAGGCTTTCGCGGCGGCTGGATCACCAACCCGGCCAACATCATTCACCTCGTGCGCGAGCCCGATGCCTGGTGAACAGGCCGCAGTGCCGTGGAAAGGAGGACGATATGGAAATCCGTGAAACACCGACCGCCGAAGCCGGCATGCTAATAAGGCGGCCGGTCGCCGACGTATTCGAAGCCTTCGTCGATCCGGCGATCACGACGAAGTTCTGGTTCACCCATGGCAGCGACAGGTTGGACAGCGGCAAGGAAATCAGTTGGGAATGGCGCATGTACGGCGTCTCGACGACGGTCAATGTCAGTGAGGTCGTCGAAAACAAGAAGATCGTCATGCAATGGAGCGATCCACCGACCACGGTTGTGTGGACTTTCGCCGAGATGCCCGGCGGTACGACCTTTGTCGAGGTCCGCAATTTCGGCTTTGCCGGCAGCCCCGATCAGCAGGTCAAGCAGGCGATCGACTCGACCGGCGGTTTTGCGCTGGTGCTCGCCGGCGCCAAGGCGTGGCTGGAGCAAGGCCTGACGCTTGGCCTGATCGGCGACCGCCATCCGGAAGGCGTCCCGGCAAATTAGGTTAGCCGCGGTGGGCCATCCTTAGTGCCCGCCGCCCTTTGCCTTCTTCCGCCGCCGCGCCAGCATGTTGAGCCCTTCGACCAGTGCCGAAAAACCCATGGCGGCGTAGATGTAGCCTTTCGGCACATGGTAACCCATGCCGTCGGCGATCAGCGTCATGCCTATCATCAGCAGGAAGCCGAGCGCCAGCATGACGATGCTGGGATTCCTGGCGATGAAATCGGCCAACGGTCCGGCCGCCAGCATCATCACGCTCACCGCCACGATCACCGCGATGTACATGATCGCGATTTCGTCGGTCATGCCGACGGCGGTGATGATCGAGTCGATCGAGAAGACGAGGTCGAGCAGCAGGATCTGGAAAATGGCGCCGGCCAGCGACAGCTGCAGTGTCTCGCCCATCATCGTGTCCTGGTGATCATCGAGATCGACCGTGTGGTGGATCTCCTTGGTCGCCTTCCAGACGAGGAACAGGCCGCCGGCGATCAGGATCAGGTCGCGCCATGAAAAGCCATGGCTGAAGGCGGTGAATATCGGCGTAGTCAGTTGGACGATGATCGAGATGGTGGCCAGCAGGATCAGCCGCATCACCAGCGCGGCGGAGATGCCGAGCCGCCGGGCGCGGGCCCGCTGCGCTACCGGCAATTTGTTGGTCAGGATCGAGATGAAGATCAGATTGTCGATGCCGAGCACGACCTCCAGCACGATCAGCGTCAGCAGCGCGACCCATGCCGTCGGGTCGGAGACAAAGGCGAAATGCGGCGCCAGGAATTCGACTAGCTGCATGGAGGTCGTCCCCTCTACGATCTAGAGCAGTTTCGCCGGCAATTGGGTACTGCAAGCGTCCATATCAATGTCACGACCAGAAGGATGGAGCCGTTTCCTCCAGCCGCGGGCCGCGGCGAAACGGCGCGATCCGTTCAGTCAGGCCGCTGCGGTCGGAGATGTCGACGCCGACGCCGCACAATGTCGCCGGTCCGGTCGACGCCTCGAAGCGGCCTTTCGGCACCTTGGACAAGAACCGGTTGAGCGGCTCCTCCTTGTCCATGCCGAGCGAGGAATCGTAATCGCCGCACATGCCGGCATCGGAAATATAACCGGTGCCGCCATTGAGGATCTGATGATCGCCGGTCGGCTGATGCGTATGGGTACCGACAACAAGGCTGGCACGGCCGTCGACGAAATGAGCGAAGCACATTTTTTCCGAGGTCGCCTCGGCATGGAAATCGATAACGATCGCATCGGCCTGCTCGCCAAGCGGACAAGCGGCAAGTTCGCGCTCGCCGGCCTGGAACGGATCGTCGAGTTCGGGATGCATGAACACCCGGCCCATGATGTTGGCGACCAGCACGCGCGCGCCGTTCCTGGCGATGTAGACGCCTGAGCCGCGCCCCGGCGTACCCTTGGGGAAATTGGACGGACGCAGGAAGCGCTCTTCGCGCGGCGCGAAAATCAGCGCATCGCGCTGGTCCCAGACATGGTTGCCGGTGGTGACGACATCGGCGCCGGCCGAGATCGTCTCGCGAAAAATCTCCTCGGTGATGCCGAAGCCGCCGGCGGCGTTCTCGCCATTGACGATGACGAAGTCGAGTTTGAAATCCGAGATCAGGCCGGGCAGTTGTTCCCACACCGCCGTACGTCCTGTCTTGCCGACCATGTCGCCGAGGAAGAGAAGTCTCATATAAGCGTGATCCTGAACTGAAGGTCAGCGAAGCAAAAGCGGCATGACTTTCGGAAAAGACCATGCGTCCAGGAACTTATCTACAATTTCGGCGCGAACCGGCGCAACCCGCTCTCGGTGAGTATTTCCGGAATGATCATGTCATGCGGCTCGTCCGGCACCAGGGCCACCTCCTGGCAGTCGAAGGCAATGCCGATCAGCCGCGGCTGCTGCCCCTTGTCGACCAGCCGCGCGATCGCCCGGTCGTAATAGCCGGCGCCGTAACCGATACGGTGGCCGCGCGCATCGAAGGCGGCAAGCGGCACCAACATCACCTGAGGATCGAGCACCTCGGCTTCCTCATGCGGCCCGACGGTGCCGAAGCCCATGTCGATCATCGGCGCGCCGCGCACCAGCTCGCGAAAAACGATGGTGGTCTTGTCGAGAATGGCCGGCAGGCAGAGCCTTGCGCCCTTCTCGCGCAAGGCAAACATCAGCGGCCGGACGTCGACTTCCGAGCGCATCGGCCAGAAACCGGAGACGATCTGGCCCGGCTCGACCGTGATCTGGTCGCGCGCCGTCTCGGCCATTTCGAGTGCTGCCTCCACCCGCCAGAAAGGATCGAGCGCGTCGCGGCGCCCGAGGGCTTGGTTGCGGAAATTTTTTTTCAGGTCTTTTGGGGATGTCATGCGCCGATGGTGGAAAAGGTCAGATTTGGATAGAGTTTTACGAGCGACGTTTTGGAGGAGCGGGGCGAACCGCACAAAGCGGCGCGACGACAATATCCGCCAGATATGGCCTTTTCGATAGGTGACGATCCACACAACCGGTGGAGAGAGCGATCCCGGGAACCTACAAAGTAGGTGGGCGCCGTATGAGAAAACCCACGGGTCTTCCCAGGGACAGCTCCCTAGGGATCATTAAGGCCCCGGGGAAAATGTTCTCCTGCCGGGAAGCGCAGACCGTCCCCGCCAATATAGGCAGACGGCAGGCCCAGCGCCAGAGAGACGACACGCTTCGAGTCTTAAATCGACGCAGAACCCCTCAACGAGGTCAGCGCCGGCAAGATCCCCGCTTCGCCAGCAGCGCCTTGCACAGCGAAGGCCGCGTCCTTAGGGTCGCGCGATGAACCCGGGAGCAAAAATGCGTTTCAAAGGCACGGCAGCCTATGTTGCCGACAAGGATCTGATGGTGGCGGTCAACGCGGCGATCGCGCTGGAGCGGCCGTTGCTGGTCAAGGGCGAGCCCGGCACCGGCAAGACCGAACTTGCCCGCCAGGTGGCGGCGGCGCTCGGCCTGGATCTGATCGAATGGCACGTCAAATCGACCACGCGGGCGCAGCAGGGTCTCTATGAATATGATGCCGTCTCGCGGCTGCGCGACAGCCAGCTCGGCGACGAGCGCTTCAACGACATTCGCAATTACATCAAGCGCGGCAAGCTGTGGGACGCCTTTGCCGCCGGCAAGAAAGTCGTGCTTCTGATCGATGAGATCGACAAGGCCGATATCGAATTCCCTAACGATTTGTTGCAGGAACTGGATAGGATGGACTTCTTCGTCTACGAGACCGGCGAGACCATCCGCGCTACGGTCCGGCCCATCGTCATCATCACCTCCAACAACGAGAAGGAATTGCCGGACGCCTTCCTGCGCCGTTGCTTCTTCCACTACATCCGCTTTCCCGATGTCGAGACGCTGCACAAAATTGTCGACGTGCACTATCCCGGCATCAAGCGGAACCTCGTGCGAGCAGCACTGACCCAGTTCTATGAGATCCGCGACGTGCCGGGCCTGAAGAAGAAGCCGTCGACCTCCGAGGCACTCGACTGGATCCGCCTGCTGGTCGCTGACGACATCGCGCCCGAGGACCTGCGCGGCGACCCGAAAAACGCGCTGCCGAAACTGCATGGCGCGTTGCTGAAGAACGAACAGGACGTGCATCTGTTCGAGCGCCTAGCCTTCATGGCGAGACGGCAAGGGTGAAGGGCCGGTCAGTCGGAAGCCGCCGAAAGCCGCCGGACAGCGCTTTCCCGTCGCTGGACCGTTGCCGCCAGTGAGGCGTGAAGGCAGCTTCGTGTTGCCGAGTTCAGAGGGAAACGAAATGACCGAGATCACCGTCCGCCCATTGGCGCAATCCGACCATACCGACTGGCGACGTCTGTGGACCGCCTATCTCACCTTCTACGAAACCAAGCTGCCGGAAGAGGTTTACGCCGTCACCTGGAAGCGGCTGTTCACGGCGGGCGAGTTCGAGCCAAAGGGTTTCATCGCCACCCTCGACAGCAAGGCCGTCGGCCTGACGCACTATCTCTACCATCGCTCCTGCTGGTCGGAGATAAACAACTGTTACCTGCAGGACCTGTTCGCCGACCCCGATGTGCGCGGCAAGGGCGTCGGCGCCGCCCTGATCGAAGCGGTCAAGCAGGAAGCCGGCAAGATCGGCGTCAAGAATGTCTACTGGATGACGCACGAGACCAACACCACCGCACGCAACCTCTACGACCACGTGGCGCGCAGGACCGGCTTCATCGAATATGATCTGCTGTAGACGGTGAGATGTTCATCCCCTTCTTCCTCGAACTGAAGGCAGCGCGGGTTCCGGTCTCGCTCCGCGAATATCTGTCGCTGCTGGAGGGGCTGGAGGCCGGGCTGGTCGACTATGATGTCGAGGGCTTTTACTATCTCGCCCGCGCCGCTCTGGTGAAGGACGAGCGACACATCGACCGCTTCGACCAGGTCTTTTCGCACATCTTTAGGGGTGTCGAGGCGCTGGCCGGCGAAAACGCGGTCGATGTCGCAAACATCCCCGAGGAATGGCTGCGGAGGCTCGCTGAAAAGCACCTGTCCGACGAGGAGAAAAAACTGGTCGAGGCGCTGGGCGGCTTCGAAAAGCTGATGGAGACGCTGAAGAAGCGGTTGGAAGAGCAAAAGGGCAGGCATCAGGGCGGTTCGAAATGGATCGGCACCGGCGGCACCTCGCCCTTCGGTGCCTATGGCTACAATCCCGAAGGCGTGCGCATCGGCCAGCACGAAAGCCGCCACCGCCGCGCGGTAAAAGTCTGGGACAAGCGCGAATTCAGGAATTTCGACGATGCCGTCGAACTCGGCACCCGCAACATCAAGGTCGCGCTGAAGCGCCTGCGCCGCTGGGTGCGCGAAGGCGTGGACGAGGAATTCGACCTGCCCGGCACCATCCACGCCACCGCCGAGCACGGTTATCTTGACGTTAAGACACAACCCGAACGTCGCAACGCAGTCAAGCTGCTGATGTTCTACGATGTCGGCGGCTCGATGGACGACCATATCAGGAGTGTCGAGGAGCTGTTTTCGGCCGCCCGCGCCGAGTTCCGCCAGCTCGAGTATTTCTACTTCCACAACTGCCTCTACGAAGGTGTGTGGAGGGACAATCGCCGCCGCCATGCCGAGGTGGTTCCGACGTCCGATCTCCTGCATAAATATGGCCTCGACTACAAGGTGATCGTCGTCGGCGACGCCTCGATGAGCCCCTATGAGATCGCCCAACCCGGCGGCTCGGTCGAGCACTGGAACAAGGAGGCCGGCGCCGTCTGGCTCGGCCGGTTGCTGCAGCAATGGCCGCACGCCATTTGGCTCAATCCGGAAGACGCGAAGAACTGGGGGTATACCCATTCGATTGCCATGATTCGCGATATCTTTGGCGGCCGCATGTTTCCGCTGACGCTCGCCGGCCTCGAAGCCGCGACGAAGCAACTTTCAAGGAAACACTGAATGGATCCACGCAAAACAGGAGGGTCGACCTGTTTCCTTTGCCTGCAATGCGGTGTCCAGTTCGCGGCGACAGCGACGCCGCCGCGACATTGCCCGATCTGCGAGGACCAGCGGCAATATGTGCGCTGGGAGGGCCAGGCCTGGATCACGCCGGAAGAGCTCGCCGGCGGGCATCGGGTCGTGATCAAGGATGATGCAGGCGTGCTCGCCTTCGGCATCGAGCCGCGCTTCGCCATCGGCCAGCGGGCATTGCTGGCGCAAACGCCGCACGGCAACGTGCTGTGGGACTGCATCTCGATGGTCAGCGACGAGGCGGTGGCCGAGGTCAACCGCCGGGGCGGCCTGGCCGCCATCGCCATTTCGCACTGCCATTATTATTCGGCAATGGTCGAGTGGAGCGAGGCGTTTGGCGGCGTGCCGATTTATCTGCACGCCGATGATCGTCAGTGGATAATGCGGCCGCATCCGGCGATCATCAGCTGGGAAGGCGAGACGCGCGCCATAAACCCGTCGCTGGCGCTCATCCGCTGCGGCGGCCACTTTGCCGGTGGCCAGGTGCTGCACTGGAAGCGCGATGACGGCAATGCCATCCTGGCCGGCGACATCCTGCAGGTGACGCCGACCCGCCGTCATGTCAGCTTCATGTACAGCTATCCGAACTACATCCCGCTCAACGCGATGAAAGTGCTCGGCATCAAGGCTGCGCTGGAGCCTTTCGCGTTCGACCATATCTACGGCGCGTGGTGGAACCAGAACGTCATCGGAGATGCAAAGGCGGCATTTTCAGCATCGGTTGCGCGCTATCTCGCGGCCATCGCCTGAGGAATTCTTTGCAACAGGGTTGGAAATACGGGCAAACGCCGTAACAAATGCCTATTTCAGGCGAAGTTGGGAAGGCAACCCAAATAGCGACATAAGCTAAGAGGAAAAAAATGGACAGCCACACCTACCCCGTTACCCGCACCGACGCCGAATGGCGCGCCCGGCTGACGCCTGAGCAATATGCGGTGATGCGCAACCACGGCACCGAGCGGCCGGGAAGCTGCGCCCTGCTGCACGAGAAGCGCGCCGGCACCTTCTCCTGCGTCGGCTGCGACCAGCCCTTGTTTGAATCCAAGCTGAAATTCGAGAGCGGCACCGGCTGGCCGAGCTTCAACGATCCCGTGCCGGGCTCGGTCGAGACCACCGTCGACCGCAGCTACGGCATGGTCCGCACCGAGTGCCATTGCGCCCGCTGCGGCAGCCATCTCGGCCATGTCTTCGACGACGGCCCGCCGCCGACCGGCGTGCGCTACTGCATCAACGGCGTGGCGCTCAAATTCGAGCCGGCCGCCTGATCGTCAGGCCACGACCACCAGGATCAGCCACAACGTGGCGCCAAGCGTCATCAGCGCGGCCTTGGCGCCAGTTGATTTTCCGGCAGTTCGCCAAACGGCAAAGGTCAGGAAGATATTGTAGGGCACCGGCGCGAAATGCACCGCCAGGACGAGCGCAAGCGGCAGCTTCAGCCCGAGCAGAATGAGTGCCGCCACCGACGACGCGATGTTGATGGCTGTGCCGACAACGACCAGGTCGCGCCAGAACAGCCGATCGAGCGACACGCTGCCGAGCCAGCGTGAGCGGAAAAAGGCGGCAACGCGCGACATGATCGTCATCGATCAACCGGCTCCCTCGCTCTGCTCACCAGAGCAACCCTTCCACAAGGATTGCGTCTGGAACCCAGCTTTATTCCTGACCCAGAACTTCGGCAATCGCGCGCTCGAAACGCGAGGCTTCCGTCACCAGCCAATCGGTCATCGCCGGCCAATTGTCCTCGGCAAAACAATTCACCCGCCACATCGAATTGATCCCGAGGCCGTCGCAACTTTGTTCTGGCCTGAGCTTCAGCCTGTCTTCGATGGCCGGCTGGAACGGCTTCAACCGCGACCAGGCTTGCGTGGCACCGAACTTCTCGTTGCGGCCGAAGAAGACGCCGACATGATTGTGCGCAGGCGCGACATACATGGAAAGGACCAATGCGAAGTCGGGCAGCCCACGCTGCCAGAACCACGGTCCGCGCCTCGCCAGCAGAGCCCTTTCATCCGGATGCCGTTCCGCGAACAGCGTCCAGAAGCTGCGTTGGCGGAATTCAGAGGCGCGGCGGGCGCCAAAATCGAATTCGCTCATGTTCGAACCGTCGAGGGGCGCTGCAACCGGTGCCCAAGGCTGTTACCGGCCTACACCATTCCAAGCGCGGCCTTGTACAGATCGAGAATGGATTCCTCTTCCTGCCGCTCGGCCTGGTCCTTCTTGCGCAGCCGGATGATCGACCGCATCGCCTTGGTGTCGAAGCCGGTGCCCTTGGCCTCTGCGAACACTTCCTTGATGTCGTCGGCAATCGTCTTCTTCTCTTCCTCGAGCCGCTCGATGCGTTCGATGAAGGCGCGCAGCTGGCCGGCGGCAACAGTCTGGCTGGTCTCGGTGATGTCGTCGGCCATAGTCTTCTCTCCGCGTCGTTTCTCGCCGCGACTCGGGGTGACCCGAGCGGCGAATTGCAGCGGTTCGATGCCCGACCGGGCGCGGCGGGTCAAGGTGCTATCGATGCGGCATGAAGGGCTGCTGCCAGGCGCCGACAAGGCTGTCTGATGCCGGCCTATTTCACCCGAACGCGATCAGCAGATCCTTGGCATCGATCTGGTCGCCGGCCTTGACCAGCACTTCGGCTATGGTGCCGTCGCGTTCGGCATGCAACGCCGTTTCCATCTTCATTGCTTCGATCGACAGCAGCACGTCGCCGGCCTTCACCGCCTGGCCGGCAGCGACCGCAAGCGCCGAGACGACGCCAGGCATCGGCGCGCCGACATGCGCCTCATTGCCCGGCTCCGCCTTGCGCCGCGCTTTGGCGGCGGACACGCCATGCGCCCGGTCCGGCACCTTCACGCGGCGCGGCTGGCCGTTGAGCTCGAAGAACACGGTGACCATGCCCTTTTCGTCGACATCGCCCAGGGCAAGGCAGCGCACCACCAGCGTCTTGCCTTTTTCGATGTCGACGAAAATCTCGTCTTCCGGCTTCATGCCGTAGAAATAGGTCGGCGTCGGCAGTACGCTGACCGGCCCGTAGGTCTCCTGCGCGGCGGCAAAATCGGAAAACACCTTCGGATACATCAGCCACGACGCGAACTCGAACTCACTGAGCTTGCGCTCGAGCTTTTCCTCGACCTCCGTGCGGCTGGCCTTGAGATCCGCCGGCTTGAGCAGCGAACCCGGCCGCACCGTGATCGGCTTTTCGCCCTTCAGCACCTTCTTCTGCAATGGCTTTGGCCAGCCGCCCGGCGACTGGCCGAGATCGCCGCGCAACATCGACACCACCGAATCCGGGAAGGCGATGTCCCTCGCCGGATTCTCGACATCGGCGACGGTCAGGTCCTGGCTCACCATCATCAGCGCCATGTCGCCGACGACCTTGGATGACGGCGTCACCTTGACGATGTCGCCGAACATCAGATTGACGTCGTGATAGGTCTGCGCCACTTCGTGCCAGCGTGTCTCCAGCCCGAGCGAGCGCGCCTGTTCCTTGAGGTTGGTGAACTGCCCGCCCGGCATTTCGTGCAGATAGACCTCCGATGCCGGCCCCTTCAGGTCGCTTTCAAAGGCGGCGTATTGGTTGCGCACCGCCTCCCAGTAGAACGAGATGTTCCTGATCCATTGCGGGTCGAGGCCCGGATCGCGCTCGGTGCCTTTCAGCGCCTCGACGATCGAACCCAGGCACGGCTGCGAGGTGTTGCCCGATAGCGAATCCATCGCCGCGTCGATGGCGTCGACGCCGCTCTCCACTGCCGCCAGCACGGTTGCCGCCGACAGGCCGGATGTGTCGTGGGTGTGGAAGTGGATCGGCAGGTCCGTTGCCTCGCGCAGTGCCTTGAACAGGACGCGGGCCGCCGCCGGTTTCAAAAGCCCGGCCATATCCTTGACGGCGATGATATGGGCGCCTGCCGCCTGCAATTCCCTGGCCAGGCCGACATAATATTTCAGATCGTATTTCGCCCGCGCCGGATCGAGTATGTCGCCGGTATAGCAGATCGCCGCTTCGATCAGTCTGCCCTCGGCGCCGACCGCATCCATGGCGACGCGCATGTTCTCGACCCAGTTCAGGCAGTCGAAGACCCGGAACAGGTCGATGCCGCCGGCAGCGGCCTGGCGGACGAAATGCTGGACGACGTTGTCGGGATAATTGGTATAGCCAACGCCGTTGGCACCGCGCAGGAGCATCTGCAGCAGAAGGTTGGATGCTGCCTCGCGCACCAGCGACAGCCGCTCCCATGGGTCTTCGGTGAGAAAGCGCATGGCGACGTCGAATGTGGCGCCGCCCCAGCATTCGAGCGACAAAAGCTGCGGCAGAGCGCGCGCATAGGTGCCGGCAATTCCGGCGATGTCATAGGTGCGCACACGCGTCGCGAGCAAAGATTGATGCCCGTCGCGCATTGTCGTGTCGGTGACCAGCACCTCTTTTTGCTCGCGCATCCACGCGGCGAATTTCTCCGGCCCGAGCACGTCGAGCTTCTGCTTGCTGCCTTGAGGCACATTGCCGTTGAGATATGGCACCACTGGTGGCGCCGCATCGGCCTTTGGCTGCGGGCGGCCGCGCGTCTCGGGATGACCATTGACCGAAACGTCGGCAAGATAGTTGAGCAGCTTGGTCGCGCGGTCCTGCCGCTTCACACTGGCGAACAGTTCCGGCGTCGTGTCGATGAACTTGGTGGTGTAGGAATTGTCGGCGAAGCTCGGGTGATTGATGATCGCCTCGAGGAAGGTGAGATTGGTCGCCACGCCGCGGATGCGGAATTCGCGCAGCGCCCGGTTCATGCGGGCGATGGTCTCGGCCGGCGTCGGCGCCCACGCCGTCACTTTTTCCAACAGCGGATCGTAGAAGCGGGTGATGACCGCGCCCGAATAGGCGGTGCCGCCATCAAGGCGGATACCGAAGCCGGTGGCGCCGCGATAGGCGGTGATGCGGCCATAATCGGGGATGAAATTATGCTCGGGGTCTTCAGTGGTGATGCGGCACTGCAGGGCGTGACCGTTGAGCCTGATGTCCTTCTGCGCCGGAACGCCCGATTCCGCCGTGCCGATGGCAAAGCCGTCGAGGATATGGATCTGCGCCTTGACGATGTCGATGCCGGTCACCTGTTCGGTGACGGTGTGCTCGACCTGGATACGCGGATTGACCTCGATGAAATAGAATTTTCCGGTATCGGCATCCTGCAAGAACTCGACCGTGCCGGCGCCGATATAGCTGGTTTCGCGCGCGATCCTCAGCGCGTAGCCGCAAAGCTCCTCGCGCTGTGGCATTTCAAGATACGGCGCCGGCGCCCGCTCGACCACTTTCTGGTTGCGGCGCTGGATCGAACAATCGCGTTCGAACAGGTGCACGGCGTTGCCTTGGCGGTCGCCCAGCACCTGCACCTCGACATGGCGGGCGCGCTCGATCAGCTTTTCGAGATAGACCTCGTCCTTGCCGAAAGCCGCCTTCGCCTCACGCTTGCCTTCCATCACCTCGCGGGCGAGATCCGCCTCGGAGCGGATGGCGCGCATGCCGCGGCCGCCGCCGCCCCACGACGCCTTGAGCATCACCGGGTAGCCGATCGTCTTGGCGAGTTCCTTTACCGCCGCCATGTCGTCCGGCAAGGGATCGGTAGCGGGAATTACAGGCACGCCGACTTCGATCGCCAGATTGCGCGCGGCGACCTTGTTGCCCAGCCGGCGCATCGTATCGGGCTTTGGTCCGATGAAGATGATGCCGGCCTTGGCACAGGCCTCGGCGAATTCCGGGCTCTCCGACAGCAGCCCGTAACCCGGATGGATGGCATCAGCGCCCGAAAGCCTGGCGACGCGGATAACCTCCTCGATCGACAGATAGCTTTCGATCGGCCCCATATCCCTGGTCAGGTGCGGCCCACGGCCGACCTGGTAGCTTTCGTCGGCCTTGAAGCGATGCAGCGAGTATTTGTCTTCCTCCGCCCAGATCGCCACGGTTTTGAGGCCGAGTTCATTGGCCGCGCGGAAGACGCGGATGGCAATTTCGGAGCGGTTGGCGACAAGGATTTTCGAGATTGCCAAGGACAAGGCTCCGGACGCGGAGGGTAAGGAAACTGACGACATGATTAACGCGAAAATGTTGCAGTGCAAACAAAATCGAAAAGAGGATTAAATCGATTTAGTTTGATCTATCACGTCGACGCATTGCGTGTCGATCCGGAGAACGCCTGGGCAGTTCCGATCCAGGCGTTCGGGAAACCCTCATGAAAAATGCCCGGCGCGAGGCGCCGGGCATTTTCATGTAGCAACGTCCGGTTATTTGCCGGGTGCGTTCTCAACATAGGTGTACTTGCCGTCGTCACCCTTCTTCCAGGTGTACATGACGTAGTCCGGACGGGTGATATCGCCCTTTGCGTCGTAGCCGATCTCGCCGATCGCGGTCTTCCAGGGGCCGGCCGACTTGATGGTCTCGGCTACCTTCTGAGCGTCATCGGCTGAACCGGCCTTGGTGATGGCGGCCGCGATGATTTCCATCGCTGCGTAGGAGTAGAGGGTATAGGCTTCAGGCTCGAAGCCGGCCGCACGGAACTTCTCGACGAGCTCCTTGGCGTTCGGATTCTTGCGCGGATCCGGAGCGAACGTCATCAGCGTGCCCTCGACGGCGTCGCCGGCGATGGAGGCCAATTCGTTCGACACGATGCCGTCGCCGGACATGAAGGTTGCCTTGAGGCCCTGGTCAGCGAGCTGGCGTATGATCAGGCCGGCTTCGGTGTGCAGGCCGCCATAGTAGACGACCGAGACGCCCGCGTCCTTCATCTTGGCGATGAGGGCCGAGAAATCCTTGTCGCCGACATTGATGCCTTCATACATGGCCTCAGTCACGCCGTTGGCTGCGAGCGCCTTCTTGGTTTCGTCGGCGAGGCCCTGGCCATAAGGCGTCTTGTCATGGATGACAGCGATCTTGGCATCCTTGAAGTTCGCGGCGAGATAGTCGCCAGCGACCTTGCCCTGCTGATCGTCGCGTCCGCAGGTGCGGAAGGTGTTCCACATGCCACGTTCGGTGAACTTCGGATTGGTCGCGGCCGGCGTGATCTCAAGCATGCCGTTCTCGGCGTAGACTTCCGATGCCGGGATCGAGACGCCGGAGTTGAAGTGGCCATCGACGTACTTGACGCCGTCGGCGACGAACTTGTTGGCGACCGAGATGCCTTGCTTGGGATCGGAGACGTCGTCGCCGACTTCAAGCTTGAGCTGCTGGCCAAGAACGCCGCCCGCCGCATTGATATCGGCGACTGCCTGTTCGGCACCCTTCTGAAGCTGGGCACCGAACGCTGCGTTCGGACCGGTGATCGGACCGGCAACGCCGATCAGGATGTCAGCCCACGCGTTGCCGCTGAACGCGACAAGCGCGGCCAGGGCGACGGCGGACAAAAGTGACTTTTTCATTGAAACGCTCCCATTTACCGAGTGGGCGTGGATGTTGCTTTCATGCGATGCCCACTCTTGCTCGCAGAAAGAGTACTTTGCCGATTTTCAGGCACTTGTCACGCCGATTCATCCCTGAAACGCCGTTAACGATAAATGTCAACCTTTTGGTTTCCAGCTCAAAAGAGAGGCTCTCTCGTAAAGCCAATTATACTGCGTTACCATCTGGTTGGTGCGCGTGTATTGGTAGCCAATGAAGCCCAATATCATCAGCACGATGGTATCGACCACGTAGTAATGCAGCGAAAACATCGTTCCGCCGAACAGCGCATGATGGATGAATCTTACGCCGATGCCGAGCCCCAGCATATAGGCGAATAGCTGGGCGAAGCTGCGCCATGTTTGGGCACACGCCTTGCCCGTCATCCAGGCCGCCCAGCCACCGAGCAGGCAGGTGACGAAAAAGAACTGCCAAATCGAGGGTTCCTCATAAAGAATGCCCTGCATGATGAAGACTCCTGAAACTCAGTGATGGCCGCCCTCGAGATAGGCGGCGCGCACTTCCGGATTGGCGAGCAGTTCCTTGCCGGTGCCGCTCATCGTCACATTGCCGTTGACCATGACATAGCCGCGCGTGGCGAGCTTCAGTGCGCCGAAGGCGTTCTGCTCGACCAGGAACACGGTCAGTCCCTGCGTGCGGTTTAGCTCGCGAATGGCGTCGAAGATCTGCTTGACGATCAGCGGCGCCAGGCCTAGCGACGGCTCATCCAGCAAGAGCAGCTTCGGCCTTGCCATCAGCGCGCGGCCGATCGACAGCATCTGCTGCTCGCCGCCCGAAAGCGTACCGCCACGCTGGCCGACGCGTTCCTTGAGCCGCGGGAACAGCGTGAAGACCCTTTCGACGTCCTCGTCGTAATGCTTGAGACCGTCGAGGCTGGCGCCCATCTGCAGATTTTCCATCACCGTCATGCGCGGAAAGATGCGCCGGCCCTCCGGCGACTGCGCGATACGCATGCGCGCGATCTCGTGGGTCGGCATCTGGGTGATATCGGTGCCGGCGAAAGTGATAGTGCCGGCACGAGCGCGCGGAGCACCGAAGATGGTCATCATCAGTGTCGACTTGCCGGCGCCATTGGCGCCGATCAGCGCCACGATCTCGCCCTGTTTGACGGTGACGTCGACGCCGTTCAGCGCCCTGATGTTGCCGTAGTAGGTCTGGACGCCCTTGATATCGAGCAGCGTTGTGCCGGCCATTATTTCCGCCCCCCACGCCGATTAGAGGTGCCGGGAGTTTTCGACTTCGCCGGAGCCTTGCCCGGCTTTGCCGTGGAAGATTTCGCGGCCGATTTGGCTTTGGCCGGCGATCCGGACTTTGCAGCAGCGCTCGACCTTGCATCGATCTGCCCGGCCTTCGAAGCGCCCTTTGACACTGTGACGCGCTCGCCCTCGCTATGGCCGACCGTATCGGCCACCGGTCCGGCAAGATAGGAAGACGATGTGCCCGGTCCATGCGCGGCATCCGGACCCGTATCCAATTGCTCGATGACGTCCTCGTCGCCGACTTCGGTCAATACCGTCTCGACGTCCTCGTCTTCAACGCCCAGATAGGCGGCGATGACGCGCGGGTCGGTGCGTACCGATTGCGGGTTGCCGTCGGAGATCTTGCGCCCGTATTCGAGCACGACGACATGGTCTGAAATCTGCATAACCACCGCCATGTCGTGCTCGATCAAAAGGATCGACGTACCGGTGTTGTCCTTGATGTCCATCAGCAGCGCATTGAGCGCCGCCGATTCCTTCGGATTAAGGCCGGCAGCCGGCTCGTCGAGGCACAGAAGCTCAGGGCCGGTGCACATGGCGCGAGCAATTTCGAGCCGTCGCTGCGCGCCATATGGCAGATCGCCGGCAGGATCGTCGGCGCGGTCGACGAGATCAGCCTTCTCCAGCCAGTGCTCGGCCAGTTCAACCGACTCCGCCGAAGCCTGTCTGTATCCGCTATAGCCGAACAGGCCGAGAATAGTATAGCCGGACGCCTTCATCAGCTTGTTGTGCTGGGCGACCAGAAGGTTCTCCAGCAGCGTCATGCCCGAGAACAGCCGGATGTTCTGGAAAGTGCGCGCCACCTTGGCACGCGCCGGGATCTCATGGTTCGGCAAACGTTCAAGCAGGAAGACCGAGCCGTCGCGCCGGTTGAGCGTGATCATGCCTTCCGACGGCTTGTAGAAACCGGTGATGCAATTGAACACGGTGGTCTTGCCGGCGCCGTTGGGACCGATCAGCGCGGTGATCTCGCCACGTTTGGCCTGGAATGACAAATCGCCGATGGCGATGAGACCGCCGAACTTCATCGACAGATGCTCGACCTGCAGGATGGCATTGTTCACGGAGGGGCTCGCGTTCATCAGCCGTGTCCCTCCTTGGTGAAGGACCCGGACACCGCCCTGCGCACCTTCAGGAAGGCCGTCGGCTCGCGGCTGCCGACGAAGCCGCGCGGCTTCCACAGCATGACGATGACCATGGCCATGCCGAACAACAGCATGCGATAAAGTTCCGGCGTGAAGTCGGGGCCGAACCCGGGTATGACCTTGATGTTGCCCCAACTCAGGCCGGTCTTGAGGAAATCCAGTTCGCGCAGGATTTCGGTGCCGCCGATCATCACCATGGCGGCGACGGCAATGCCGACCAGCGAGCCCATGCCGCCAAGCACGACGATGGCAAGGATGATCGCCGATTCCAGGAAGACGAAGGATTCCGGGCTGACGAAGCCTTGCCGCGCGGCAAAGAACGAACCGGCGAAGCCGCCGAACATCGCGCCCGTGGCAAAGGCCGTGAGCTTGGTGGTGGTGGTGTTGATGCCGAGCGAGCGGCAGGCGATCTCGTCCTCGCGCAGCGCTTCCCAGGCGCGGCCGACCGGCAGGCGCCTGAGCCTCACCGTGACGAAGGCGGTCAGCAGGCAGAGTCCAAGGATCAGGTAGTAGAGGAAGATCTTGTAGTAGGCGCCGGACTGCGCGATGCCGAGCACCTTGGAGATGTAGTTCGGGTCGGAGACGTTGAATGACATCAGGCCGAAGAACGAGACCTTCGGGATGCCGGAAATCCCGGCCGAGCCGTTGGTCACTTCGCGCCAGTTGATGATCACCAGCCTTATGATCTCGCCGAAAGCGAGCGTCACGATCGCCAGATAGTCACCGCGCAGGCGTAGCACAGGGAAGCCCAGCATCACGCCCCAGAATGCAGCCATCAGGCCGGCGGCGGGCAGCAGGATCCAGAAGGAAAGGCCGAAATGCGTGCCGAGCAGCGCATAGGCATAGGCACCGACGGCGTAGAAGGCGACATAGCCGAGGTCGAGCAGGCCGGCCAAGCCAATAACGATATTCAACCCCCAGGCCAGCATCACGTAGATCAGGATCTGGATGCCGAAATTGTCGACATACTTCAGCGAACCCTGGAAACCGACCGCCATGGACCCGGCATATAGCGCCAGCACCAACACCACGACGATCGGGTAGAGCGCCAGTGCGGTTATGCCCAATGCCGAGAAATGAGCATGAATGAAGGCCCGGAAACGATAAATCAGCCAGGCCAGCGCATAGATGATTGCAAGCGCCCGCAGGAATCGCACAAAATCGGAAAGTTCCGGCCCTAAGGCCTCGGTCAGGAAGCCGCTGAGCGCCAGCAGAATAACGGCGACGGCGACCGCCACGATGAACGCGGGAAGGCGGAAGAATCGCGAAGCCAGGCTGACCGGCAGCAGGCCGGTGGCGACGTCGACGATCTTCTGGTTCGCCAGGAAAGGTTGGCCATAGGCGACGTAAAGGAAGCGTCCGGCCATAGTGGTGATCACGACGCCCGCGAGCAAGCCCCAGCGCTGCAACAGGATCAGTTCGTTGGAGATGTTCTGGTCGGTCTTCAGGCCGATGAACAGCACGAACAGGCCAAGCGAGATGGCGCCGGCATAGAGCGCTTCGCGAAAAGCGCGCTGGACCGGGGTGGCGACGACGGTGTTTTCCGGAGATACGGTGACCGCCATGAACTCAGACCTTTTCGACTTCTGGCCGGCCGAGAATGCCGGAAGGCAGGAAGATCAGCACGATCGCCAGGATGGAGAAGGCGGCGACGTCCTTGTAATCGATCGAGAAATAAGCCGACCACATGCTTTCGATGAAGCCAATCATCAGCCCGCCGAGCACGGCGCCGGGCAGTGAGCCGATGCCGCCGAGCACCGCGGCAGTAAATGCCTTCACACCGGGCGTAAAGCCGTCGGAAAACACCACCACACCGTAGTACATCAGGAACAACGTGCCGGCGACGGCGGCAAGGGCGGCGCCCATGATGAAGGTGATCGAGATGGTGCGGTCGACGTCGATGCCAAGCAGCGCCGCCATCTTGCGGTCCTGCTCGCAGGCGCGCTGCGCCCGACCGAGCGAGGTCTTGTTGACCAGGTACCAGAACAGCGCCAGCAGGACTATGGTGACCAGGACGATGATGATCTGCTTCAGCGAGACGCTGATGCCTTCGATGTTGTAGACCTTGGACACCATTGGCGGGACCGGCTTGTTGCGCGGCCCTTGCGTCACCTGGACGAAATTGGACAGCGCAATCGACATGCCAATCGCGGTGATCAGCGGCGCCAGCCGGAATGAACCGCGCAAAGGCCGGTAGGCGACCTTCTCGATCGTCCAATTATACAGGCTGGTCAGCAGCATCGCGACGATCATCATGATCAGCAGCGCAACGACGATCGGCAACGAATAGAACAACGCACCGAGGATAAGGAAAACGATGAGCGCGGTGAAAGCGCCGATCATGAAAATGTCGCCATGGGCGAAATTGATCATGCCGATGATGCCGTAGACCATCGTATAGCCGATCGCGATCAGCCCATAGATCGATCCCAGCGTCAGCCCATTGATAAGCTGCTGGACAAAATACTGCATGCTGTCGTGGCTCCCCTGGAATGTCGCCCATGCAGACGCATTCCTTTTCGTATTTCCCCTAGTCGTAAAGTTTCGAGCCCGGATTGCAACGTGATTTTTCGATGGTTATGCGTGTTTTCGCCGCATGCCGTCCGATTGCCCGTTTTGTTCCCGTCCGACCCTGGACTATCGCGGACCCTACCATTGGCCTAACGCAATGTCTTTGACGATTCAATCGCAGCATGGGCTCCATTTCGAAGAAATCGCCGTCAAAATAAGTTGATGAGCGGGATCGTTGCGCCGTTGACGTCAATCCGCTTGCGCTCTCTTTCATTCCCTTGCGTCAGTGTTTTTCTATTTGACGACAAAGCCGTGCGCGAACGGGTCGCGGTCGTCGATGAAGATCGTGTTCAATCCGGTCATTCGTGCCCAGCCGCCGATCGACGGAATGATTGCCGGCTTGCCAGCGACGGTGACCTCTTTCTCCACCCTGCCCTTGAACAGCGAACCGATGATCGATTCATGGACGAAGTCGTCGCCTACCCCAAGCTTGCCCTTGGCGTGAAGCTGCGCCATCCGCGCCGAGGTGCCGGTGCCGCAGGGCGAGCGGTCGATTGCCTTGTCGCCGTAGAATACGGCGTTGCGGGAATCGGCTTGCGGGTTGGTCGGCGCACCGGTCCACAATATGTGCGACAGCTTGTCGATGCCGGGATTCTCCGGGTGGACGAAGGAATATTTCTCGTTGAGCCGCTGCCGCACCACCGGGCTCCAGGCGATCAGGTCGCCGGCCGAATGATCGGCCATGTCGCGATAGCTCTTTTGCGGTTCGACGATGGCGTAGAAATTGCCGCCATAGGCGACATCGACGCTGATCTCGCCGAGCCCCGGGCATTCGACCGTCAGTCCCTCGGCATAGAGGAACGACGGCACATTGGTGATGCGCACCTCCTCGACATAGTCGCCGACTTGGCTGTACTCGGCGACGACCAGGCCCGCCGGCGTATCCAGCCTGAGCATGCCCGGCGTCTTCGGCTTGATCAGCCCATGCTCGACGGCAAAAGTAACCGTGCCGATTGTGCCGTGGCCGCACATCGGCAAGCAGCCCGAGGTTTCGATGAACAGGATGGCGATGTCACAATCTTCACGCGTCGGCGGATAGAGGATCGAGCCGGACATCACGTCATGGCCGCGCGGCTCGAACATCAGGCCGGTGCGGATCCAGTCATATTCGGCCAGGAAATGCGCTCGCCGCTCCATCATCGTCGAGCCCTTGAGTAAAGGCCCACCGCCGGCGACCAGCCGCACCGGATTGCCGCAGGTGTGGCCGTCTATGCAGAAGAAGGAATTCTTGGCCATGCCGGCTCCCAACTGAATGTCGTCGAACTCAAAACCGTTGCGGGCTGAACGGGCCGAGATCGAGCGATGGATTCTGCCCGAGAACGAGCTCGCGGATCAAGCGCCCGGTCGCCGCAGCCTGAGTCAGCCCGAGGTGACCATGGCCGAAACCGTACACCACCGACGGCGTTTGTTGCGAATGTCCGATCACCGGCAGCGAATCCGGCAGCGACGGCCGGAACCCCATCCATTCGCGGCCATTGGCCGGATCAAGTCCCGGCAGGAATTTCTGCGCCTTTTCGAGCAGCGCTTTCGAGCGCGCATAATTCGGCGGCCTCTCGAGGCCGCCGAATTCGACCGCACCACCGACGCGCAGGCCCGTCTCAAGCGGCGTGATGACGAAGCCATGCCCGGAGAAGATCAATTGTCGCTTTACGTCGAAGGCAGTCTTCGGCAACGTCGTGTTGTAGCCACGCTCGGTCTCCAGCGGGATGCTGTCGCCGAGATGTCTCGCCAGCAGATGCGACCAGGCCCCGGCAGCGATGACGAGATGCTTCGCCCCTCGCCGCGTGCCGTCGGCCGTGGTCAGGATCGCGCCGTCCTGTCCCGCCTCGACACGCTCGATCCGGGCCTTTTCGAACCCCGCGCCCAACCCCTCGGCATAGGCCCATAAGGCCTTTCCAAGCAGCTTGGGGTCGGCGACGGTTTTCCACCCCGGCACGAATGTTCCCTTGACGAAGCGCGGCGACAGACCGGGCTGCAAGGCGGCGAGAGCGTTGCCCTCGACATGGCTGAAGCCGATGCCGAAGCGCTGCCTTGCCGCCCAGCCGGGCAGCGACGCCTTGAACTCGGCCTCGCTGTCATAGAGTTCGAGCGAGCCGTCCTCGTGCAGCATCGGCCGTGTGCCGGAACGGTCGAGCAAGCCCATCCATTCCGCCTCGGCGAGCTTCATCATCCCGGCCTGCGCGGCAAGGCCGGCTTCATAGCGGTCGCTTCGGCCGGCACGCCAGAAGCGGACCAGCCAGGGCAACAGCTTCGGCAAATAGGCGGGCGGAATGCTGAGCGGGCCGAGCGGGTCGGCGAGCCATTTCGGCAACTGCCTGATCATGCCCTTGTGAGCCAGCGGCAGCACATCGGAGAAGGCAAAGGCAGCGGCATTGCCGGAGCTGGTTTCCTCGCAGATCCCCGTCCGATCGAAGATCGTGACGTTTCGCCCCGCCTCGGCCAGAAAGGCGGCGGCGCAGATGCCGATGATGCCGCCACCAACGATGGCAACATCGAGCGTAGCGTCATCATTCATTGCCATGCGCCGCGCTGCACATCTGCAAATAGCCTCAAAGGGACTGGATCAGAATGTCGGCAGCTGTGGCCGCACCGCCAGCGCATCCCTGACGATCTTTTCGACAGCCTTGCGCCGCTCGCCCGCCAATGGCTGGCGCGGCATGCGCACCCGGTCATTGGTATTGATGGCGAAGACCTCCGCGAGCTTGATGTTCTGCACCAGATAGGTCGAGACGTCGAGGTCGAGCAGCGGCCGGAACCAGCGGTAGATTTTCAACGCCTCCTCGCGGCGGCCCTGTCTCATCAGCTGGTAGATGGCGACGGTCTCGCGCGGGAACGCGGTGACCAGGCCCGCCACCCAGCCGATGGCGCCGACCGACAGCGCCTCGAAGGCGAGATTGTCGACGCCGGTGAACAGGTCGTAGCGGTCGCCGAGGCGGTTGATGATCTCGGTCGAGCGGCGGATGTCGTCGGAGGACTCTTTTATGGCGACGAAGCGCTGGTCCTTCGCCAACTCCTCCATCTGGTCGACGGTGACGTCGACGCGGTAGGCGAGCCGGTTGGAGTAGATCATCACCGGCAGGTCGCCGGCCGCGGCGACGGCGCTGAGTGCCGCGACCGTCTCCTCGGTATTGGTATGGTAGATCGGGCTCGGCACCACCATCAAACCGTTGGCGCCTTCCTTGGCGGCGCGGCGCGCGATCGCCGCCGCCTCGCGTGTGCCGGCCTCGTTGACCGTCAACAGCACCGGTTTCTTGCCGGCGATCTTCTGCGCGGTCTTCAGCACGTCGATCTTCTCGTCATGCGACAGCATCGGGCCTTCGCCGAGCGACCCGCAGACGATGATGCCGTCACAGCCGGCCTCCATCTGCAGCGCAAAGCAGCGCTCCATCTCGGCATGGTCGAGGCGGTCATCCTCGGTGAACTTAGTCGTAACGGCGGGGAAGACTCCGGCCCACATGTCGGTCGCTCCATCTGATATATCAGTCGTATATTTCTTAAGAAGCCAGCTGTCAACGTTGAATCTGATATGATATATCAACAATATATCAGGAGACGCCGTATTGGTATATGACAACCCGGGCTCCGAGCCGGCGACTGCGAAGGCCTACCGCAGGCTCGAGCACATGATCGTAACGCTCGAACTGGCGCCGGCGAGCTTTATCACCGAGGGGGCGCTGATCGATAGGCTCGGCCTCGGCCGCACCCCGGTTCGCGAAGCGATCCAGCGGCTGGCCTGGGAGGGGCTGCTTGAGGTCCGGCCGCGCGCCGGCATTGCCATTGCCCCGCTTCACCCCGGTGACTGGGTGCGTGTCCTCGACGCCCGCCGTGGCGTCGAGGTCGTGCTTGCCCGCTCGGCCGCCCGCTTCGTCACCCGCGAAGCCGCCGACCTGTTCCATGACGCTGCCCTTGCCATGCAAAAGGCGGTGATTTCGGAAAATGTGTTTTACTTCATCCAAGCCGACAAGGCGCTCGACGAGGCGCTGGCGCTGGCTGCCGACAACCCGTTCGCCGCGCGCCTGGCGGCACCCCTGCAAACCCACAGCCGCCGCTTCTGGTTCCGCTACAAGGCCGACACCGGCTTGGCCGAATCCGCCGAGCACCACGTCGCGCTGATCCGCTCGATACTCGCCGGCGACGAAGAGGCCGCGGCCAAGGACGCCAAGCGGCTGATGGCGCTGCTGCGCGGCCACGCCGAGGCAGCTGCGACGCGCTGACGCCGCCCGCTCCCTCATGAGTTTTGGCCGGGCAGGGCCTCCACGCTTTCCCAATTTTCGCCGGCTGCGACAATGCAGCTTCTGCCGGCGACGTCGGTCACGATGACCGTCCAGCTTCCGCTATCGGCGACAAAAACTTCCATGACCGCCTCCTGACCGATCAGTCCGAGAGCAAACTGTTTTTCCTGGAAATTCTCAGTCAGGTGGGCGACGAGGGCGCCATGTTCAACGCAGTATTGATATTGGGCGCTTGCGGCATTCGTACCCACCGCGAATAAGCCGGCAAAAGCTACGGTCTTCACCCATCCTAACAGCGATTTGCGTGCCATAGGGCACCTCCTTTGCCATCGCGATCCGGCAAAGGGAGGTGATTGACGGCCTCATTTTGCCGGAGCGATCCAGGCCGGTTCCGACGTCATCATCGCGTCGCTCCTTTCCGTGTTCCGGTCTGCCGTCAGCGGGAACGATTCTGGATGTTCTCGCTATGTTCGATATATGGTATCGCTAACGAAAAATAGCAAGCGATGCGCGCCTCAAGCGGGCGCGGGGAGATCCGTTTCAAGGTCGCCGAGAATAAGGCCGCTGCCCGGCTACCGTGCCGAGGCTGCGGCCAGGTGAATAGGAAAGGCCTACTTCATGTACCGGGCAGCGCCGCTATCGTCATCGCGCTCTCCCAGCCTTCGCCGACTGAAATCACGCAGCTTTGACCTTTTGTATCGCTGGCGAGGATGGTCCAGGTGCCCCTGTCGGAAACGAAGACTTCAAGCACCACATTCGGATTGACGACGCCGACCGCCCTCGGGTTTTCATGAAACTTCTCGCCGAGCGCCTTGACCATATCGGCGCGTGCCGCACATTGCTCGGCAGCCATTGCCGGGACGGCGGAAAGGGCCATCGCAGCGCAAGCTATAGTCGCCATGAGACGTGTCATCTGACATCTCCTTTGCGCCGGACGACATCCCCCGGAGCCGTCACCAGCGCCGTTGGTTGATCTGCCAGCGTCTCCTTCGCGGCAGGACTGCAATCTAAGAAGATTGCTGCCTTCTTGGTTCCATCACATTAGTGTTCACGCCGATGAAGACCGCGACAAAAAAGCCCAAGCTTGGTGCCCGGGCCTTTTCTTGCTTTCTGCGATTTGGATCAGTTCATCGTCGGGATGACGAACTCGGCGCCATCCTTCACGCCGGCCCGCGCGCGCGCCGCCGAAGGCGAGGACGCGCAGACAGAAAACCGTCCGGCTAATTCATCGTCGGAATGACGAACTCGGCGCCATCCTTCACGCCGGACGGCCAGCGCGACGTCACCGTCTTGGTCTTGGTGTAGAAGCGGAACGCGTCCGGCCCGTGCTGGTTGAGGTCGCCGAAGGAGGAAGCCTTCCAGCCGCCAAACGTATAGTAGGCGATTGGCACCGGGATCGGCACGTTGATGCCTACCATGCCGACCTGGACCCGCGAGGCGAAGTCGCGCGCCGCATCGCCGTCGCGGGTGAAGATGGCGACGCCATTGCCCATCTCGTGCTCGTTGGCGAGCTTGATCGCGTTCTCGTAGGTCGGTGCGCGCACCACCGACAGCACCGGCCCGAAGATCTCTTCCTTGTAGATGCGCATGTCGGCGGTCACATTGTCGAACAGGCAGCCGCCCATATAGTAGCCGTTCTCGTAGCCCTGCATGGAAAAGCCGCGGCCATCGACCACCAGCTTGGCGCCTTCCTTGACGCCGGTGTCGACATAGGACTTGACCCGCTCCAGCGCCTGCGCCGTGACCAACGGGCCGAAATCGGCGGAAGAATCCGTCGACGGACCGACCTTCAGGCTCTCGACGCGCGGCACCAGTCTTTCCATCAGCCGGTTGGCGGTGTCGTTGCCGACCGGGACGGCCACCGAGATCGCCATGCAGCGCTCGCCGGCCGAGCCGTAGCCGGCGCCGATCAGCGCGTCGACGGTCTGGTCCATGTCGGCATCGGGCATGATGATCATGTGGTTCTTGGCGCCGCCGAAGCACTGCACGCGCTTGCCGGCCGCGCAACCGCGCGAATAGATGTACTGGGCGATCGGTGTCGAGCCGACGAAACCGATGGCCTTGATATCGGGATCGTCGAGGATAGCGTCGACCACTTCCTTGTCACCGTTGACAACATTGAGGATGCCCGCC
Organism: Mesorhizobium sp. M0119; assembly: GCF_040322615.1. Classification (NCBI taxonomy): domain Bacteria; kingdom Pseudomonadati; phylum Pseudomonadota; class Alphaproteobacteria; order Hyphomicrobiales; family Phyllobacteriaceae; genus Mesorhizobium; species Mesorhizobium sp. M0119. Next base: position 86,298 of record NZ_JAMYTU010000006.1, on the reverse strand, counting down.
GGCAGGCCGGCCTCGATGAACAGTTCGGCAATGCGCATCGGCACGCCCGGATCGCGCTCCGACGGCTTGAGGATGTAGGCATTGCCGCAGGCGATGGCCGGCGCGATCTTCCACAGGGGGATCATCGCCGGAAAATTAAACGGCGTGATGCCGGCGACAACGCCGAGCGGCTGGCGCATCGAATAGACGTCGATGCCGGGGCCGGCGCCATCGGTGAACTCGCCCTTCATCATATGCGGCGCACCGATGCAGACCTCGACCACTTCGAGGCCACGCTGGATGTCGCCCTTGGCGTCGGCGATGGTCTTGCCGTGTTCGCGCGCCAATATCTCGGCCAGCGCGTCATACTCCTTGGCGACCAGCTCGAGGAATCGCATCAAGACGCGCACACGCCGCTGCGAGTTGGTCGCCGCCCAGCCGGGCTGTGCCGCCTTGGCGTTTTCGACCGCCGCGCGCAATTCCGCCTGCGAAGCCAACGCCACCGTGCCGCGCACCGTGCCGTCCATCGGCTGCATGACGTCCTGCTTGCGGCCGCTGGTTCCTGCGACACGCTTGCCGCCGATGAAATGACCATATTCGATCATGATCTCTCTCCCTGGTTTGTGATGAGGCATTGTCCGCCTTTGCGGGAGCGATGGCAACGCGAGCGAAAACGCAACCGTTGTGCATAAAATAGAGTGCGAGAGGTGCCTGTGCATCAAATGGCGCAAATGGTAGGGAGTGTACTCCTATCGCTTGGATTGCTGAGTTGAGTTTCTTCACACCCCCCTCTGTCCTGCCGGACATCTCCCCCGCAAGGGGGGAGATTGGCGGCTTCGGCCTTACCGCCCTTTTTGCGACGTTGGAGATTGGCGAAAGCCGACCCGGCATCCGATCTCCCCCCTTGCGGGGGAGATGCCAAGTGGTGGCAAAGAGGGCAGGCCAGAGGGGGGTGGGCGGGAACGCGGCGCTCCCTATCGAAACGGACCATCCCCATGAACTGGGATGACGCTCGCATCTTCCTTGCCGTGGCGCGGGCCGGCCAGATCCTCGGCGCCGCCAGGCGGCTGGAGCTCAATCACGCCACCGTCTCGCGCCGCATTGCCGCCCTCGAGGATGCGCTCAGGACAAAACTGTTTCGCCGGCTTACCACCGGCAGCGAGCTGACGCCGGCGGGCGAGCGTTTCCTCGAGATCGCCGAACGCATGGAGGGCGACATGATCGCCGCGCGCTCGACTGTTTCAGGCGAAGGCGACGACGTCTCGGGCACCGTGCGGATCGGCGCGCCGGACGGTTTTGGCGTCGCCTTCCTGGCCAGGCGCCTCGGCGCGCTGACCGCTCTGCACCGTGAACTCACCATCCAGCTGGTGCCGGTACCGCGCTCCTTCTCGTTATCCCGGCGCGAGGCCGACATTGCCATCACCGTCGAACGGCCGACGGAAGGCCGCCTGGTGGCGGGAAAGCTGGTCGACTACACGCTCGGCCTGTTCGCGTCGCGGGCCTACGCCGACACGCATGGCCTGCCCGGAAACGCCGCCGAGCTAGGGCAGCACACGCTGATCGGCTACGTGCCGGACCTGATCGTCAGTCCTTCGCTCGACTACGCGGCCGAATTCAGCGCCGACTGGCGCACCAGCTTCGCCATTTCCTCAGCGCTCGGCCAGGCCGAAGCGGTGCGTTCCGGCGCCGGCATCGGCATACTGCATACCTTCGTTGCCCGCTCGATGCCGGAACTGGTGCCTCTCGATATCGTCGCACCCATCCGCCGCGCCTACTGGCTGGTCTATCATGAATCGGTCAGGCCGCTGCGCCGCGTCCAGATCGTCTCGAGCTTCATCACCAAGGCCGTCGAACGGGACAGGGGTTTGTTCGCGTGAAGCCTATCGGCCGGCGGCTGTCTTAAGCTGCTGGGGGTCTTACTTGGCGTATCGTCCCGGCCCGAGATCGCCGACGTCGATGTCGGGCACCCGGCTGGAGATGATGTCGGCCAGAACCTTGGCCGAGCCGCAGGCCATGGTCCAGCCGAGTGTGCCATGGCCGGTGTTGAGATAGAGATTGGAGAAATCGGTGCGGCCGATGAGCGGCGGCCCGTCCGGTGTCATCGGCCGCAGCCCGCACCAGAAGGTCGCCGATCGCATGTCGCCGCTGCCCGGGAACAGGTCGCCGACCGAATGTTCGAGCGTGCGCCGCCGCGATTCGTGCAGCCGCAGGTCGAAGCCGGAAATCTCCGCCGTGCCGCCAACCCGGATACGGTCGCCGAGCCTCGTGATCGCTACCTTGTAGCTCTCGTCCATCACGGTCGAGACCGGTGCGGCGGCGGCGTCCTTGATTGGCAAGGTGATCGAATAGCCCTTGACCGGGTAGACCGGGATGGGCCGCTTCAGCATGCGCATGAACCGCGCCGAATAGCTGCCCATCGCCATCACATAGGCATCAGCGACCATCCAGCCCTTGCTGGTGCTGATATTGGTGATGCGATCGCGCTTCTTGACGACGCGCCGTATCTCCGTGTCGTATTCGAAAGTGACGCCGCGTGCCGCGCAAAGCTCGGCAAGCCTGTCGGTGAACATCTTGCAGTCGCCGGTTTCGTCGCCGGGCAACCGCAGGCCACCGACGAATTTTTCGCGCACGCCGGCCAGCCCAGGCTCGGCCGCAATGCAGCCGTCGGGGTCGAGGACCTCGTAGGGGACGCCATAGGTCTTCAGCACCTCGACATCGCCGCCGACGCCGTCGAGCTGCTTTTGCGTTCGGAAGAGCTGCAGCGTGCCCTTGGCGCGCTCGTCATAGGCGATGCCGGTCGCCGCGCGCAGCGCCTTCAGCGTGTCGCGGCTGTACTCGGCCAGCGGCACCATGCGCGCCTTGTTCAGCGCGTAGCGTTCAGCCGTGCAATTGCGCAGCATCTTGACCAGCCATATCCACATATGCGGATCGAGGGCCGGTCGCACCACCAGTGGACCGTGCTTCATCAAAAGCCATTTGATGGCCTTCAGCGGAACGCCGGGCCCGGCCCAAGGCGACGCATAGCCGGGCGAGATCTCGCCGGCATTGGCAAAGCTGGTTTCCAGCGCCGGGCCTTTCTGGCGATCGATCACGGTCACCTGATGGCCGGCCTCGGCAAGAAAATAGGCGGTGGTGACCCCGATCACGCCGCCGCCCAGCACGAAGATCTTCATCGTTTGGTTCTCCGCAGCGGCATCTCGTCGGGATTCGAGACCAGGATCATCGCCGCCTTCTGTCTGCCGGATTCTGTGGCGTCAGCCAAGGCCCGATGCTTAGGGAAAAGACATGCGTGAGGACGACAAGCTTGCGTCCTAGCCATTCACATAGCGCCGGTGGAAACGGTGGCCGAGGCTGGTCAAGACCTCGTAGCCGATGGTGCCGGCCTGGCCGGCTACCTGGTCCACCGTCTGCGACGACGGCCCGATGAGTTCGACGAGGTCGCCGGCATGCAGCCTGCCGGGCGGCAATGCGGAAATGTCGAGGATGATCGAATCCATCGAAACCCGGCCGATGAAGGGCAGCCGCACATTTTCGAACCAGGCGGAGGAAGCGGCGCGTCGATGCCAGCCATCGCCATAGCCGAGCGAAATGGTCGCCGCGGCAAGCGGAGCCTTGGTGTGGAAAGTGTGACCGTAGCCGACACCGGCGCCGGCCTCCAGCATTCGCGTCTGGATGACCTTGGCCTGCAATCGCACCACCGGCAGCATCGGATTGTCCTTCGCCGGCGTCGGATTGATGCCATAGAGAGCGGCACCCGGACGGACGAGGTCGTAGTGATAGCGCTGCCCGAGAAAAATGCCCGATGAATTGGCAAGCGAAGCCGACGCCTCCGGCAGCATCAGGCGCAGCCGTTCGAATTCCAGCCGCTGCCGCTCGTTGGCCGGTTGCTCGGGTTCGTCGGCGCAGGCGAGATGGCTCATCACGAATGTCAGTTCGACACCGTCGAAGCCCTGCGGATCCCGCGCCACGGCTTTCACCTCGGACGGCGTCATGCCGAGCCGCGACATGCCGCTGTCGATCTGGACGGCGGCCGGCAACTTACGGCCCACCCGCCCGGCCATCTCGCGCCATGCCGCGAGTTGGCTGGCGCTGTTGACGACGGTGCAAAGCCCTGCCGCAACCGCTTCCGTTTCCGCACCCGGCGGAATGCCGTTCAGCACATAAATGGCCGGGTCTGAGCCGAGCGCCTTGCGCAGCAAGATGCCGCCGGCCAAATGCGCAACAAAGAAAATGTTACAGCCCTCAGCCATCAGCGCCGCGGCCACCGGTGCCGCGCCAATCCCGTAACCGTCGGCCTTGACCACTCCAGCGCAGCCGACGCCGCCCAGCCGCGCCTTCAGCCGCCGGTAATTCTCACGGACGGCGCCGAGATCGATGGTCAGGATCGCCCCCGCCGCCGATTCGCTGATCGGCTCGCTCGGGGCGCCGGCCTGCGGTAGAGCGACGGTCTGCGGAAGAGATTCGCTGGATTTCCTGGAGGAGATGTCGTTCATGCCGACCTGTTTTAACGGAAGGCCGGCGGCTACGCCACCAGGTGCCGGAACGCTGCCACCACGTCTTCGTAGACCTTGCGCTTGAACGGCACGATCAGGTCCGGCAATTCCAGCATCGGCCGCCACGCCCACCGGTCGAACTCGGCCTTGTGGCCACCGGGTGGCGGATTGATCGCGATCTCGCTTTCGTCGCCGTGGAAACGGAAGGCAAACCATTTCTGCGTCTGGCCGCGATATCGTCCCTTGAAGGCGACGCCGACCAGATGCGCCGGCAGATCGTAGTTGATCCAGTGCGGCGCCTCGGCTAGCAGCGACACCGAGCGCATGCCGGTCTCTTCGTAGAGCTCACGCGCCGCCGCCAGCAGCGGCTCCTCGCCATCGTCGATGCCGCCCTGCGGCATCTGCCAGAGCTGCGTCGTTCCCGCGAACTCGCTGTCCGGCTCGGCAATGCGATGACCAACCCAGACCAGGCCGTCGCCATTGAGGACCATCACCCCTACGCAGGGCCGGTAGGGCAGCGTCTCGGGGTCAACGAGCTTGTTCTTTGCCATCTCAGCCTTTTTCCGGATCTATCGCCACCGCCGAAATCGGCACGATCTCGATGCCGCGCTTCTTGGCCTCGGTCACCCAGGACGACACGGTATCCACCGTCAGGTCAAAGGCCGAGCCGATGCCGACGGCAAAGCCTTTCGCTCGCGCCGTCGCTTCCAGCCCATCCAGTTTCTTCAATATGGCGCCGCGGTCCTGTACCGCGTCGATCGCCGTATCACCGCCGACGAACGGCACGCCGTCCTTCAGCGCCAGTTCGGGTGCCAGGCTGCGCGCCGACGAACCGTCGTCGACATAGGCCAGACCACGCTTGCCAAGCTCGGCCATCAACGGCCCCATCGCCGTCGCGTCGGCCGAAAAGCGGGCGCCCATATAGTTCATGACGCCGGTGTAGTTGGTCGTTCGTGACAGCGCCCAGCGTAAATTCTTCAAATTCTCATCCGGCGTTGCAGCCACGGTCAGCGTGTTACGGCCGGGATTGACGTTCGGATAGTCGAACGGCTCGAGCGGCACCTGCATGATGACCTCATGGCCGCTCTGCCGCGCCACCTGCATCCAGCGGCCGATGCTGTTGCCTTGCGGCGCGAAGGCCAGTGTCACTTCCGCCGGCAGCTTGGCGATGGCTGCCTGCGTGCCGGTCTGCGACACGGCAAGCCCGCCGATGACGAGCGCCACGCGTGCGCCGCGAGCCCCCGACCACGGCCGCGCATAGACATCGAACGGGCGCCGGCCGTCGGCGGCGCGGATCGGCAGCAGACCGGTCTCGCTGGCCTCGACCAGCGCCTTGTCGGGAATGTGCGCGATCCTGAGATTCTGGCCGATCGTCGAAGGGTCGCGAATGACGATGGCTGCCTCGGGTGGACCGTCGCCCTCTTCGGTCTGGACATGGATGATCTGCGGACCGCCCGCCTTCGGCCCGCTTATGTTGGCGCCACTTGCGTTGCTTGGCGCTGCCAAGTCGGGCGTCGCCTTGGCCGACGCCACGGCGGTATCCGCCGCCGCCGGCGTCTTCGGCGTCGAAACGGCTACTTCTTGCAGCTTCCGGAACGGCTTGTCTCGCAGGGCGATCGCGCTGGAGACGCCGACCACGGACAGCACAACAAGCGCGGCCGCGACCGCACCGGCGCTGATCCCGCTGCCTGAGCGCGGCGGCCGGATCGCCTGTCCGAGAGGTCGTTCTATGTCCTTGCCGATATCAGCCAAGCCCGCACCCCCGGCGTGCATCCCCGAAGTAAACCTTCTCCGGAGGCGCAAAATCCAAAATGTCGGCGCGTCCCCTTGCTTCACTGACGCGCAGCATGCCGGCCGCAGCCCCGAATCAAACTGCCGGAGCCTCGCGGCCCCGGCAGCATCGCATCGCTTCGCTCAGGCAGCCAGACCTGTTTGGCCCGGCTTGCCGCCCTTACTGGTTCAACACGGCCTTTTGCGGATTCGGCGGGAACGCCGGATCCGTCTTCTGGCCGCGCAGCAGCTGCTCGGCATAGATGAGCTGCAAATCGTCCTTCGGTTCCGGCGGCACATAGGCTGCCGAACCCGAACCGGTCGTGCCTTCGTCGGCGCCCTTGATGTGGCCCTTGAGGTCGGATTCGCCGCGCGTCAGGTCCCTGCCCTGCAGTTCCGCCGGCAGCGGTTGGTCGACCTTGATGTCGGGCGTGATACCCTTGCCCTGGATCGACTTGCCGGACGGCGTGTAATAGAGCGCCGTCGTCAGCCGCAGCGCCCCGTTCTCACCAAGTGGGATGATGGTCTGCACTGAACCCTTGCCGAAGGATTGCGTGCCGACCACCGTGGCGCGGCGCAGATCCTGCAGCGCGCCGGCAACGATTTCCGATGCACTGGCCGAGCCGCCATTGACGAGCACGATCAGCGGCTTGCCGCCGATGTCATCGCCGGCGCGCGCGTCGAAGCGGGTCACGTCCTTCGGATCGCGGCCGCGCGTCGAGACGATCTCGCCACGGTCGAGGAAGGCATCCGAAACGCTCACCGCCTGGTCGAGCAAACCGCCCGGATTGAGGCGCAGGTCGAGCACATAGCCCTTGAGCTTGTCGTTCGGCACCTGCTTCTTGATGGTGTCGATGGCATTCTCGAGATCGTCATAGGTCTTTTCGGTAAAGGAGGTGATCTTCATGTACCCGATGTCGTTTTCGACCCGGAACTTGACCGCCTTGACCTTGATGATGTCGCGCACCACCGTCAGTTCGATCGGCTTGTCGGCGCCCTGGCGCAGGATGGTGAGCTTGATCGGCGTGTTGACCAGCCCGCGCATCTTCTCGACGGCGTCGTTGAGCGTCAGGCCGCGGACCTCCTCGCCGTCGATCTTGGCGATATAGTCGCCGGCGAGCACACCAGCCTTGGCGGCCGGCGTATCGTCGATCGGCGTGATCACCTTGACCAGATCGTTTTCCATGGTGACCTCGATGCCGAGGCCGCCGAACTCGCCCTTGGTTTGCACGCGCATGTCCTGCGCTTCTTCGGCGTTCATGTAGGAGGAGTGCGGGTCGAGCGAGGACAGCATGCCGTTAATGGCATTTTCAACCAGCGACTTGTCGTCGGGCGGCGTCACATAATTCGCCCGCACCCGTTCGAAGATATCGCCGAAGATCGCCAGTTGCTTATAGGTCTCGGAGCCCGCAGCCTTCGCCGTCGAGCCGGGCGCGCCATAGACCAGGCTCATCGCCGATGCACCCATCAGCGCACCGGCAAACAGAAGCGACAGTTTCCGCATCATTCACGTCCTTCCAGAAAAACGGTCCGCCCACCATGGGGCCGGATCGACGGGTTTTCCATCCTTGCGGAACTCGACATAGAGCTCCGGCGTGGCATTTCCATTCTTCGATGCCGAGGTGCTCGCCACCCGGGCCTCTCCCATCGCGCCGACCGGCTCTCCTGCGAGCACCGACTGGCCAGACGCGACGCTGATTCTGCTCATCCCCGCCAGGACGACATGATAGCCGTCACCCGCATTCAGGATCAAGAGTTGACCGTAAGAGCGGAAAGGCCCCGCATAAAGCACATTTCCATCCGCCGGCGCTGTGACGATGGCTCCCGATTGTGTCGCAACCATGTCACCGAGCATCACCGCGCCGTTACCGTCGTTGGCGCCGAAGCGCCGCTTGATCCTGCCGGTGACCGGCAGCGCGATCTGCCCTTGAAGCGCGGAAAACGGCGCGGCAGCGGTGAGCCTGTTGCTCTCCGGCACCGGCAGCGAGGCCAATTCCGTCGGGGCCGGGGTTGATGCCGGGCCCTTGTCGGCGTCCGCCGTCTTTTGCTCGGCTGCCTTGGCCGCATCCGCCGCCTTGCGGGCCCTATCGGCCTCGAGCGAGGCGATCAGTTCTTTCAGGCTGCCGGCCTTGGCCGCCAGCGTCGCGGACCGCTGCTTTTCGGCGGCCAGCGCGGTTTGCGTATCGGCGGCGAGCTTCTGCTTGGCTTCGAGCAGCATGCCGAGCCGCTTTTTTTCCGCCGCCTGCTCGCCGACCGCTGCCGTCAGCCGCGCCCGCTCGGCCGCGCTCGAGGCCGTCACCCGCGACTGCTCCTTGAGGTCGGCCAGCAACATGTCGGTCTGCTGGCGCAGTTCCGGCACCACGGCGCCGAGCAGGATGGCGCTGCGCACCGACGACAATGCGTCCTCCGGCTTGACCAGGATCGCCGGCGGCGGATTGAGCCCCATGCGCTGCAGCGCGCCGAGCACTTCGGCCAGAACGTCGCGTCGGGCAGCCAGTGAGGCGCGGATCTTCTGCTCCTGCGCCTTCAGCCCTTCCAGCTTGCCGCCGATGTCCTCGATGTCCTGGCCGAGCTTCTGCTCGGTCATCGCCGACTGGATCAGCGCTGCGGTGATCGAGGCGTGGTCCTTCTTGACAGCCGCTATGTCGGCGGCAAGCTTGGCCAGCCGCTCGGACGACAGCGTGATCTCTTTCGACACCTTTTCGTATTCGGCGCGGCTCTGGTCCGGATCGGGCGCCAGGTCGAGCGTGTTCTCGGCCCGCGCGAGGCCGAGCGAAAGCGCGATCGCCGCCACGGCGATGCCGCAGCGCACGCGCCAGGAGCCCGTTCGTGATTTCCAGTCTTCAGACATTGAAGCCTAACTCTATGCGCGGCTTCGTTAACGAACCATCAACCATGTTCGAGCCCCCGCCGCCATCCGCAAACCCCATGAGCCCAAACTGTCGATGAGCATTGGGGCAAAAATCCGGGCGGCTGGCGTCAATTCGCCGACCGAGCCGACTTCATGAACGATGGTAGGGGTGACCGGAAAGGATCGTGGCCGCCCTGTAAAGCTGCTCGCCCAGCATCACGCGGACCAGCTGATGCGGCCAGGTCAGCGCGCCGAGCGACACCGTCAGATCAGCCAGGTCGCGCAGCGACTGGTCATGGCCGTCGGCGCCGCCAATGGCGATCACCAGCGCCTTGCGCCCGCCATCGCGCAGCGAGCCCATGCGGCCGGCGAAATCCTCGGAGGAGAGGTTCTTGCCGCGCTCATCCAGCAGCATCAGCGCCGTGCCCGGTTGCAAGTGCGTCTGCAGCTTCTGGCCTTCCTCGCGCCGGCGCTCATTGGCCGTCTGCGCGCGGCCTTCGGCAATCTCGACGATTCCGGCGAATTCGAGGCCTACGGCAGGACCGCTCTTGGCAAAACGCTCGAAATAGCGATCGGCCAACTGCTCCTCGGGGCCGGCTTTCATTCGGCCCACGGCATGAACGGTAATCTTCATCCTTGCCTCGAAGAGCCGCTGATGCATGTCGGACAACGACATGCATCAAGACGAATACGGCTCAGTGGAGGGTCTCCTCCTCGAGATCAGGCGCCTGCCACATCTTTTCGAGATTGTAGAAGTCGCGGACCTCGGGGCGGAAGACATGGACGATGATGTCGCCCGAATCGATCAGGACCCAGTCGGCGCCAGCCAGCCCCTCGACGCGCGCCGTGCCGAGCCCGGCATCCTTGAGCGCCTTGAGGAGATGATCGGCGACAGCCGAGACATGACGGTGCGATCGGCCCGATGCGACGACCATGTAGTCGCCGAGGCTCGATTTTCCCTGAATGTCGATTGAGACGATGTTTTCGGCCTTGGAGTCTTCCAGACTGGCAAGGACTGTCTTGATGGCGCGGGACACGGCGTCGTTTACGCTGATCCCGGCCGGCGAAGGCACGATGTCGGCCTTCTTCCGCAGTGCTGTTCTCAGTGTATTTCCTTTCGCAGCAAGAACAACCAAATCACCTCTGAAATCAGGTGACACTGCTTAGATAGGCAGAGTTAGGTTGCAGTTTCAAGACACCGCTCGCAAGCAGGCACCCGGCAGCAGCCGAATATCCGGCTTTTCGGGCCAGAAATTCGGAACCGCCTCGCCCCGCAGCGGTTATCGGCTCATCCCCGAACCGGAATCCCGACATGCCAATCGATCCCCAGAACGCTCTCCTCACCGTGCAATCCGGCCTTGCGCAGCTCAGCACGCTGATCGTCTCCTACTCGCTTTCGGCGGTCGGCGCCGTCATCCTGCTGGTCATCGGCTACATCGTCGCCGGCCTCGCCGAGCGTTCGATCTATGCCGGCCTCGGCCACGTTCACGGCTTCGACGAAACGCTCCGCCATTTCTTCTCGCAGGTCGTCCGCTACGCCATCCTGGGGCTTGTCGTGATCATGGTTCTCGGCCAGTTCGGCGTGCAGACGGCCTCGATCATTGCCGCTATCGGTGCCGCCGGCCTGGCTATTGGCCTGGCGCTGCAAGGCACGCTGCAGAACATTGCCGCCGGCATCATGCTCCTGGCGCTGCGGCCGTTCCGCATCGGCGAATATGTCGAAGTCGGCGCCATATCCGGTACCGTCGAGGAGATCGGGCTGTTTGCCACAACGCTGAGGACGGTCGAAGGCGTCTACGTGCTTGCACCCAACTCGACCCTGTGGAACCAGCCGGTCCGCAATTTCACCCGCAACGGCGTGCGCCGTGGCGACATCACGCTCAGCATCGGCTCGTGGAACGACATCGATTTCGCGCAAAAGACCATGCTTGGCGTCGCCGCCGCCGACCGGCGCGTCAGGCGGCAGCCGGCGCCGATCGCCTTTGTCGCGACCGTCGGCGACAGCACCGTCGCCATCACCTTGCGCTACTGGACGGCGGCCGCCGATTTCTTCGTCGCCCAGATCGACCTCACCAAGAGCGTCAAGCAGGCATTCGATGCCGAAGGCCTTTCAATTCCGGCGCCGGCGCCGCAAGCGCCTCAGCCGGATGCCTCAGCCACGCGGCAATAGAGCATTTGAAACCAGCTGGAGGGTGTTCAAAGTCCTTCGCGCCGGCGCTGATCTTCGGGCGCGAAGGCGAGATCGACAGGCAACGGCGCCTGCGCCGTCATCGGCGCGAAACTGCCGGTCTCGGTGGCGGGCACCGGCCGCACCACGACGACGCGCCAGAGAACGAACAGGCAATAGGCGGCGGCAATGAGGATCGCCACATAGATGAAGGCTTGCGTGCCGTAGATGGCGGAAAGCCCGGTCACAATGCCGGGCACGACGAAGCCGGATAGCGACCAGGCAAACAAGAGCGAGCTCGACAACGCCACCATGTCGTCCTTGCCGGCGCGGTCGCCGGCATGGGCGCTGGCCAGAGAGTAGATCGATTCCGAGGCGCCGTCCCAGACCACGTAGATGACGAGCAGCGCCACCAGCGCGCCACCGTCGAAACCGAGGGCAAACAGGCCCGCCGCGGTGGCAAGCGCCGACGCCGCGATCAGCACAAAGCGCCGGTCGGTGCGGTCGGAAATCCAGCCGAGCGGGATCTGCAGGATCAGCGTGCCGACCGGCATTGCCGAAAGCAGCAAGGCGACGTCGGCCTGGCTGTAGCCTTTGGCGGTGGCATGGATTGGCGCAAAACCCGAAATCGTCATCGACAGGCCGCCGACGGCAAGCATGCCGGCAACGCCGACCGGCGAGATCCGCCAGGCGCGGCCGAGCGCCACGGACGCCGCTTGCGGCGCCGGCGGCTGCGCGAGCCGCGTCAGCCCGACGGGAAGGATCGACAGCGCGGTGAAGGCAATGCCGATCAGCGGCGCGTCGGCCGTGCGGATATCGATCAACGCCAGTGTCGAATAGCCGGCCCCGAGCCCGGCGACATAGGCAACGTAGAAGATAGCCATGACCCGGCCGCGGATGGCGTTGGCGACGACATCGTTCAGCCAGCTTTGCGCGACGATGAACAGGCCGCATATGGCAAAGCCGTAGAGCGCCCGTGCCGCGATCCATGGCAATGGGTGCGGCCCGGCGCCGACCGCGGCGTTGGACAGCACGATCAGTGCCGACAGCACCATGAACACGCGGGCATGACCGACACGCCGCACTAGCGGCCCGGTCAGGATACAGCCGGCGAGGCCGCCAGCCGAAAGGCCGGTGACGATCAGCCCCGCCCATGTCGGATCGAAGCCCTCGGCGCCGAGCCGGACTGGAATATAGGCGAACATCAGCCCATTACCGACGGCGATCAGCGCCATCGACAAGAGGATGCTGGCAACGGCGATCGACGGCGCCGGCTGCCCTAGACCGTTCTTGTCCTGGTCGCGCTCGAGAATCGTCATGACCGAGGATCGCCCATCAAGCAGATCAAGGCAGCGGCAAAAGCGACATCACCGGTCTTGCCTTCCGTGTTGGCTCAGCCCTTTCCCACCTTGCGGATCGCGCTCGACGACAGCGACGAACGCGGGCCGTGAATGAAGGTCCAGGCCGGCGCGTCCATGCGGGCGAGCCGCGGCGCGTCACCCTCGTCGACGCGGGCATAGTCGAACGTCTTGGCGACCACCGACGACAGGAACGACAGCGTCGCGCCTGGCCGGTCGACCACCGCGATCGGGAAGGTCATGACGATGCGGCGCCAGCGCTGCCAGCGGTGGAAGTCGCGAAGCGAGTCGGCCCCCATGATCCAGACGAAATCGACGCCCGGGTTACGCGCCTTGACCAGCGCCAGCGTGTCGGCGGTGAAGCGGACGCGGTGGGCCGCCTCGAATGCGGTGACCTTGATCTTTGGGTTCTTTGCGATCTTTTCGGATAGCTGCAGCCGCTCGGCCAGCGGCGCCAGGTCTCCGGCATTCTTGAGTGGATTGCCGGGCGTCACCATCCACCACAGCTGATCGAGCGCAAGGCGTCTGAGCGCGATCTCGGCGACCAGCGCATGGCCGGCGTGCGGCGGGTTGAACGAACCGCCGAACAGCCCGACCGCCACGCCTTTCCCGGCATGCGGCATCTTGAGGTAGCGGGAGGATATGGCATGTTCGGACAAGGCAAGCATGCGTCAGGCACCCCCCTCTGCCCTGCCGGGCATCTCCCCCTCAAGGGGGAAGATTGTCAGCTTCAATGACGGCATGAATTCTGCCCGCCCGGCATTTGGCGAAATCCTGAAAGAGAGCTGATCTCCCCCCTTGAGGGGGAGATGTCCGGCAGGACAGAGGGGGGTGGCTGCGCGCACGCCTCTCAGGCTCTGACTGCGAACGGATTCAAGGCCTCACCTGTCCCGACCCGCGCACGCGGTATTTGAACGAGGTCAGTTGCTCGACGCCGACCGGACCGCGCGCATGCATCTTGCCGGTGGCGATGCCGATCTCGGCGCCCATGCCGAACTCGCCGCCATCGGCAAACTGGGTCGAGGCGTTGTGCAGAAGGATCGCCGAATCGATCTCGTTGAAGAACCGTTCGACGGCCTTTGCATCCTCGGCGATGATCGCCTCGGTGTGATGCGAGGAAAACGTCTCGATGTGCTCGATCGCGCCGGCAATGCCGTCGACCAGCTTCACCGCAATGATGGCGTCGAGATATTCGGTCACCCAGTCTGCATCGGTCGCCGGCTGGGCATCGGCATAAAGCCTCAGCACCCCGGCATCGGCATGGATCTCGCAGCCTGCCGCCCGTAGGGCCTCGAGGATCGGCACCAGGTGCGTGCCGGCGACGGCACGGTCGACCAGCAGCGTCTCGGCAGCACCACAGACCCCGGTGCGCCGCATCTTGGCATTGACCGCGATCCTGACCGCCATGTCGAGATCGGCCGATCGGTCGATATAGAGATGGCAGATGCCCTCGAGATGGGCAAACACCGGCACCCGCGCCTCGTTCTGCACACGCTCGACCAGGCTGCGGCCGCCGCGCGGAATGATGACTTCGAGATTGCCGGAAAGCCCTTTCAGCATTTCGCCGACGGCGGCGCGATCGGTGGTCGGCACCAATTGTATGGCATCCTCCGGCAGCCCGGCTGTCTTCAGCCCCTCGACCAGGCAGGCATGGATCGCGGCGGAAGAATTCGCCGAATCCGAGCCGCCACGCAGGATCACCGGATTGCCCGCCTTGAGGCAGAGAGCGCCGGCGTCGGCGGTCACGTTAGGCCGGCTCTCATAGATGACGCCGACGACGCCGAGCGGCGTGCGCACCCGTTCGATATGCAACCCGTTCGGCCGGTCCCATGCGGCAATGACATTGCCGACCGGATCACTGAGGTTTGCGATCTCGCGGATACCGTCGGCCATGGCCCGGATGCGGGCGGGATCGAGCTTCAGCCGGTCCATGAAGGAGGCGGAAAGCCCGGATTCGTGACCATTCGAAACATCGATGGCGTTAGCATCGAGAATGTCCTGCTCACGGGCGATGATGGCGTCGGCCATGGCGAGGAGCGCGGCATTCTTGGCGGCAGTGTTCGCAATGGCCAGCGGTCGGGCGGCAGCGCGCGCCTTGCGGCCTATCCGTGCCATCAAACTGGCTACATCATCGCCTTGGTGTTTGTTCAGCATTTGACCGATCCAGTGAAGCTGGTGGATTTACACGCGGCCAGGCTTCGCGGCAATGGCCGCAAATTTGAGGAAGCAGAATGAAGAGAGTTATAATCCTCGTTGCTCTCGGCGCGATGCTCATACCGACAGGCCTCCGTGCCGCCGACTACTGCGACGACAAGTTTGAACCCGGAGAGAGCCCCGACGGCAAGGCCATGCTTATGGTAAGCTCGATGATGTCCCTCGCACTCGCTGAGCGCTATTGCGGCGCGCCACCGACACCGCTTTCCCAGATCGACGTCGTTGTTGAAGAGTTGCATGGATGTGGGCCGCGCGCTCGGCTTGAGGCGGAATTCAAAAAAAGGATGGAAGAGGAAAAAGGGGCAGAAGCAATGACGACTGACGCGCTCATCCGCGATCTCGTCGTCGAAGACGACAAGGATGTTCCCCAAGCCGAAGTGGATCGACGTGCCAAGGCTGGCATCGAAGCGGAGTTGGGAGGTTGCAGCGAACTTCTGAAGATATACCAGGACTTTCAGGATCGATATCGCAACCCACCCAAATGGCCGCACGAGCCTGACCAGTAGCGCGCCGTCAATGGCGGGCTGCATCTCCGTCAGCCGCGCCGCTCACCACGAGGTCGTCACGGTGGATCATCGCCGAACGCGCTTCGTAGCCGAGCACCGTTTCGATCTCGGTCGTCTTCAGGCCAGCGATCCTTACGGCATCGGCGGCATCATAGGCAACCAGTCCGCGCGCTATCTCGCGGCCCTCGGGCGACAGGATCGCCACCGTGTCGCCACGCGCAAAATTGCCGCTGACCAGCTTAACGCCGGCCGGCAGCAGCGATTTGCCGGAGAGCAGCGCGCCGATGGCGCCGGCGTCGACGGTCAGCCGCCCCGCCGGTTCGAGCTGCCCGGCGATCCAGGTCTTGTAGCCCTTGACCGGATTGGCGCTCGGCCGGAAGAACGTGGCGCGCTCGCCGCGCTCGATTGCCAGCAGCGGCGACAGCCGCGTGCCTGACGTGATGATCATGGCGGTGCCGGCTGCGGTGGCGATCTTGCCGGCGTCGAGCTTGGTGCGCATGCCGCCGCGCGACAATTCCGAAGCGGCGGCGCCCGCCATCGCCTCGATATCGGGGGTGATGCGGTCGACGACCGGAATGAACCGAGCTTGCGGGTCACGCGCGGGCGGTGCCGTGTAGAGCCCGTCAATGTCGGAGAGCAGCACCAGTAGATCGGCGCCCATCATGGTGGCGACGCGCGCCGCCAGCCGGTCATTATCGCCATAACGGATTTCGGAGGTGGCCACCGTGTCGTTCTCGTTGATGACCGGCACCGCCTTCATCTTGAGTAGCGTCGAGATCGTCGCCCGCGCGTTGAGATAACGGCGGCGCTCTTCGGTGTCGCCGAGCGTCAGCAGGATCTGGCCCGATTTCAAGCCATTCTTGCCGAGCGCATCCGACCAGGCGCCGGCCAAGGCGATCTGCCCGACGGCAGCAGCGGCCTGGCTCTCCTCGAGCTTCAGCGCTCGCCTGCCGAGGCCGAGGATGGTGCGGCCAAGTGCAATCGCCCCGGAAGACACGACGAGAATTTCGGCGCCGCCATTGGCCAGCACGGCGATGTCGTCGGCAAGCGAGGCCAGCCAGTCGCGCTTCAGGCCCGCCGTGCGGTCGACAAGCAGCGCCGAGCCGATCTTGACGGCAATGCGCCGATAATTTTTCAGCGATTGCGCGGCCATGGCTATGTGTTCCAGCGCGTCTCGACCGGCGCAGCGACAGCCTCGCGCGCATCGGCCACCACAGCCATCAGCGCGCGCAACACCGCCTCGACGCCTTCGCCGGTGACCGCCGAAAGCAGCATCGGCGCGCGGCCGGCGGCGCGTTTCAGCGAGGCGGCTTTCGTCTTGCGCGCGGCGGCATCGAGTATGTCGACTTGGGAAAGCGCGACGATCTCGACCTTGTCGGTCAGCCCGTTGCCGTAGGCGTCGAGTTCGGCGCGCACGGTCTTGTAGGCCTTGGCCGGATTTTCTTCCTGCGCCGAGACAAGATGCAGAAGGACACGCGTGCGCTCGACATGGCCAAGGAAGCGGTCGCCGATACCGACGCCTTCATGCGCGCCTTCGATCAGGCCCGGAATATCGGCAATGACGAATTCGCGACCGTCGATGCGGGCAACGCCAAGGCCCGGATGCAGCGTGGTGAAGGGATAGTCGGCGATCTTCGGCTTGGCCGCGGTGACCGCCGCCAGGAAGGTCGACTTGCCGGCGTTGGGCAGCCCGACAAGGCCGGCATCGGCGATCAGCTTCAGCCTGAGCCAGATATTGAGCTCTTCGCCCGGCAGTCCGGGATTGGCGCGGCGCGGCGCCTGGTTGGTCGAGGTCTTGAAATGCTGGTTGCCGAAGCCGCCATTGCCGCCCTTGGCCAAAAGAAAGCGCTGGCCGACGACCGTCAGATCGCAGATCAGCGTCTCATTATCCTCGGCAAAGACCTGTGTTCCGGCCGGCACTTTCAGCGTCACGTCGGCACCCTTGGCGCCGGTCATGTTGCGACCCATGCCGTGCGTCCCGGTCTTGGCCTTGAAATGCTGCTGGTAGCGATAGTCGATCAGCGTGTTCAGCCCATCGACCGCCTCGACCCAGACATCGCCGCCGCGGCCGCCATCGCCGCCGTCCGGGCCGCCGAACTCGATGAACTTTTCGCGCCGGAACGACACCGAACCGGCGCCGCCGTCGCCGGAGCGGATGTAGACCTTGGCTTGATCGAGAAATTTCATCGGATTGTATGGTTTCTGTTATTGGCTTTGCGGGATTGCTCTAAACCAAGGCGGGTCGAAGGGCGAGGGCCGTTTTTGCTACTGTAACGTCGCGTGTATCTCTGGACGCGTAGCATTTGGTTGATCCTTGCCGAAAATAGATCCTCGGCTTTTCAAGCGCGAGATGTCGGAATGAAGCTGGTAACTTACAATATCCACTACGGCGTCGGACTCGACAGCCGCTACGATGTCGGCCGTATCGCCGATGCCGTGCGCGGCGCCGACGTGATCGCGCTGCAGGAGGTCACCCGCGCCAACCCGAAGAATGGCGGCCGCGACATGGTGGCCGAGCTCGGCGAGGCGCTGCCCGACTATTTTGCCGTCTACGGCAGCAATTTCGAGGCCGACGCCGGCTCGCGCCTGGAGAACGGCCGTGCCATCACGACCACCTTCCAGCTCGGCAACATGGTGCTGTCGAGGACGCCGATCCATCTGTCGCGCAATCTCCTTTTGCCGCGCAGCCGCAGTTTCGAGGCGATGAACTTCCAGCGCGGCGCGCTGGAGGCGCTGATCGAAACGCCGCTTGGTCCGATCCGCTTCTATTCCACCCATCTCGACCACCGCAGCCCGGTCGAGCGCCTGAGCCAGATCCGCTTTCTGCGCCAGCGCCTGTTGAACTACCCGCTCGAGGGCGGCGGGCTCTCCGGCGTCGCCGAGATCGGCTTGCCGGAGCTGCCTTGTCCCGATGCCTTCGTCGTCATGGGCGACTTCAACATGCTGGCCGGATCGCCGGAACATGTCGAACTCGCCGGCCAGCCTGACCATGAATTCGGCATGCCGGTGACCGCCGACCTCGCCGTCGATGCCGCCGCGCGCCTCGGCGCTGCCGGCGCCGATCTCGTCACCTGGGTCGACCCCAAGCGGCCGGACGATGCCAGCCGCCACAAGTGCATCGATTACATCTTCACCAGCGCTTCGCTTGCCAAATCGCTGAAGCGCCTGTGGGTCGACCGGCAAGCGGCCGGTTCGGACCACCTGCCGGTCTGGCTCGAGATGGCGTGAGCCGCATCCATCAAAAATGCACCCAGTTCCGCAGGCTGGTCCAGGTCTTGCGATCGAGGCGGTAGCGCTCGACCGGCACCTGGCCGGCAACGATCGAATTCAGCATGCCCTGGCCGGCATACTGGAAGCCACATTTGTGGATGACCCGGCGCGAGGCCGGATTGATCACCCGCGTCGAGGCGTGCAGCACCTGGATCGTGGTTCTCTGGAAGGCAAGGTCGACCAGTGCGTGCGCTGCCTCCGTCGCGTAGCCGCGTTTCCAGTACGGCTCGCCGATCCAGTAGCCGAGCTCCAGCCCGCGATCCGTGGTGTTGAGCCCGGCACAGCCGACGAAGGTCTCGGTGCCGGCCAGCGTCAACGCATAGGCGATTCCGGCCCGGCGCGATGCCGTCATGGCCAGGAAAGCGCGTGCCTCGGCCTCGCCATAGGGATGCGGCATGCGGGCCAGCATTTCCGCGACATGGCGGTTGTCGGCGAGCGCCACCAATTGCTCGATGTCGCTTTCACGCGGGGCACGCATGACCAGCCGCTCGGTCGCGAGCACCGGGCAATCTATCGTGTAACTTTCGTCGTCTGAGTCTTCCGCTTCGGCAACCATGTCAAAGTCCTCCAGGCAAGAAAAAAGGGAGATGGAAACCCATCTCCCCTGATCCTTTTCCTGGCTTGGCCAGACACCGGTCCCGAGATGGGTGCCGGTGTTCTCGTGCGGAACCGGCTACTCCGCTGCCTTCGTCATCGGGTTCACCGATACGTAGGTTCGGCCATTGGCTTTTTTGTTGAAGGTGACTGCGCCAGCTTCCAGCGCAAACAGCGTGTGGTCCGTGCCAATGCCGACATTGGTGCCGGGATGCCACGTCGTGCCACGCTGACGAATGATGATGTTGCCCGGAATCACGGCTTCGCCGCCGAACTTCTTCACGCCGAGCCGCTTGGAATGGGAGTCGCGACCATTGCGCGACGATCCGCCAGCTTTCTTGTGTGCCATCTAACTACTCCGATGCGCCGCGAGGCGCCTAAACGATCTTATGAACGCGTTCGCGTTCCGTTTCAAGTCCGATCCGGCGACGATTGCGCCGTTCGTTTTACTTCTTCGCCAATTCCTTGGCCTGCTCGCGCCAGTCCTTGATCTGGTCGGCGCTGAACGGCATGTGCTCGTCGATCTTGGCGACGTCCTTGTCGGACAGCTTGGCGATCTGGGCGAAAGTGGTGATGCCCTGTTCGTTGAGCTGGCCGGCGGCAACCGGACCGATGCCCTTGATCACCGTCAGATCGTCCGGCTCGCCCTTCGGCGCCTTGAACAACGGTGCGGCGGCTTCGGCAGTCTTGTCCTCGGTCGTCTCGGCCTTGGCTTCCTTCTTCGGCGCAGGCTCTGCCTTCGCTGCGGCCTTCGGCGCGGCTTCAGCCTTCGCCTCGGTCTTGGCCGCAACCTCGGCCTTCGCTTCGGTCTTGGCCGCGGCCTTCTTCGCCGGCTTGGCGCCACCCAGCAGGATCTCGGCGATCCTGACGGTGGTCAAAAGCTGGCGATGGCCGATTTTGCGGCGCGAATTCTGCCGGCGGCGCTTCTTGAAGGCGATGACGGTGCGGTTCTTGCCCTGCTCGACGACTTCGGCGGTGACCATCGCACCATCGACGAACGGCGCGCCGAACGTGACGTTCTCGCCCTCGCCATGCGCGAGCACATTGCCGATTTCGACGATATCGCCGACATTGGCTTCGAGTTTTTCGATCTTCAGGAGATCGTTGGCGGCAACGCGATACTGCTTGCCGCCCGTTTTGATGACTGCGAACATTTTTTGCCTTTCGCTGTTCGGTCGGCCTTGATGAACCGCCTCAGGCGGTTCGGCCGTCTTTTTGTCAGTCTGCGGGTTCAAAAAACAAGCGGCGCGGAAGATCCCTCCACGCCGATTGCGCGCTGTCCCTAACCGAAGGTTCGGCTTGAGTCAAGGCAAGCGCCGCGGGCAAGCGGCGAATGAGTTGAGCCCAGTCCGGCAAATATCGAACAGCGGCTACCGGAGCCTTGAAGAAAGCACGAACGGGAACCTGTGGCGCCGGGGCAGATTGGCCCTTGTAACCTGCCTGTCCAGCCGTTATCTAGTGCGCCGCGTCGGCAACGGCGGACCATGACCGCGGAGAGGTGGCAGAGTGGTCGAATGCACCGCACTCGAAATGCGGCATGGGTGCAAGCCCATCGGGGGTTCGAATCCCTCCCTCTCCGCCATGTCGACCGTGGCCGTATAAGTGGCTCATAGTCTTTAGATTTTGCAGAAGCCCAGTCAGCCGGTGCCCCATACAGGTGCCCCAAAATGAACTATTCGAAACTACGGATCGCCGATGACCGCTCCGGAATTTGGAGTCTTTTTGACACTCGCGTGGGAAGAGCTGGAGAAGACAGGCTGGCATTGGTTTTCGTTCCATTTCTTCAACGGTCCTCGGCCTTTTGCTAGGTGCATTATCGAGGCCTGTGGGAGGATCAACGATCACTCGGCCGGAATGGGCACGACACTGTTTCGAGAGCTTCTCAGCATAGGCGGTGTCGATAGGCACCAGCCGCACTACGAACAGCTCATGCAGAAGCTCGCTGAAATTCTGGTGATCGAGCGGATCGTCACTTCTGACTGGCCCGAAGGTACTACTTTTGAACACGAGCCATCCGCTTTTTCCGGCGGACCGCGTCCCGAGCTTCTAGTAGCCTTCCCAGGCGGACGTCTAGTGGTTGAGGTCAAAACGCCTTCCATGTTGAACCATGTTCGACAACGACACGCGAATGGCGCTCAGCTTGCTTATCGGGGCGTTCTCACTCCCGATGATGCCCGAAGGACCGCAGGCCAAGACGGCCTGACGTTGCCACGCGACTACCCTGTTAGAGATTTTTTGGCGGATGCGGATCGAAAGTTTGCCGGATTCAGGGACGGCAATACGGCCTCACTGCTCGTAGTCGTATGGGACGACTTCATCTACGAGCCCATCTCCATACTGGCCAACCAGCGGTCCGGCCTTCTCACGCCGAACACTTTTGAGCGGGACCAAAACGGCGAACCCCGAACCTACCCCAACCTAGACGCCGTCGTTGTCCTTCGACACTTGAACTATTTCATCGAGGGAGCCGCCGAACGTGACCTTATGGATCGCAAGGACGGAATGGATTTCGGTGACGGTCGGGCACTGCCAAATGTCTTTTTTGACGTATCAGGTATCGACCGCATTCCCGTCCACGTGATTGAACGTCTTCGCGCCTATTACTACGACGACCCCGGTTTGCTAGCTATGGCGGAGTACAACATTCAAGACGTGGTTTTTTGGAACTGAGCTGGAAGTCGCGCTCGCCGCAGCCCAGCTACGCCGACATACTGCTGCCAATGGCCGTACTGCGGATTGCGGATGTTCGTGGTACAAGAGTCCGCGTTGACCCTGACCCGCTCCAACGGCGTCGGCATTCCCCACCGCAGATTGGCAAGCTCGCGCTCACCGTCCGGTGCATTGCGGACCACCGGACCGAACTGGTTAAATAGATGTCTATGGACGGCTCAAGGGTGCCTAGGATGCCCCCGCAAGTCCGGGTCCATTGGCGGACAGCTCCTTGCGACGTGGCGATATTGTAGAGGTTGCACATAACGCCCTTAGAGACTGCTCTTGGATCTGATCTCACGCACCCTAGAGGCAGGGACCACCAAGACAGCGTTATCGCTCGTGTAAAAAACGGCGTAACTTGACGTGAACAGAACCAAAACTCCATCATATAGAATGCGATCATCTAGGTAAATAGTTTCTTTGAGGGAAGGTGTGTTCTTGGTGTAAAACCCAAACAGTGCACCACAAGTTGTTAGAAACACAAGCAGAATACCGATGTCGCTAAATATCTTCTCAAATGGCGGAAAAGTCTTTGACGTTTGCAGTTGTTTATCCTGAAAAGGAGTGCAACAAAGAGGAATACAGCCAACGCCTGAGCTATGCGTTCCACGATTCTCGGTTTTCCGGATAGGTAGTCGACATATAACAAAATAACAAAGGAAATTGACACAAGCGTTAGCAGGACAGCGGAGTTTATTATCTTCGATTTCCGCGTTGCATTCTCATCGAATAAAAACAGTACACCAGATAGATAACTGTCAATGAACCAAAAAAAGCCAGTCAAGAATAGAGTAATTACTAGACTAATTTTTACCAAGTCTGTATACTCGACTATCCAGATTAAGCCTCTATTGAAAACTCCTAAATATCCTGTGGTAAACATCGCCGATGATATTATCGCCAAAATGAAGGCAGATGCGGATACGAGGGCGAAATTACTCGTTGTGAAATCCACGGCCTTTTTTATTCTTGATGTTGGCACGTCATTCATTTAAAATAACCCCCAAGAGTTCACCGGCAGCCGGCCCGAAGCATCGGGCGAACCCACGAGTGCCACTCGGCGACGTGCACTCTGTCTCACCTTCCGCGAATTCGCTCGAAGGTCTTGCCACAGTGTGTTGCGCCAGTATCCGAAAGACGCTGGCACGGCTGATGCCCAACGCCGCGACAGTATCGCTAACAGATTTCCCGTCCGCTCGCACCCTCAACACGTCTCCTGCTTTGCGCGGGCCGTTGGTTGCCTCCCAGCATATGCTCTCTGCCTGGGCCTTCGCGATCCCTCGCGTTGCCTCTCAAGCATTTAGCGCTCGTTCGAACTCGGCGATTGCCCCAAAGATGTTCAGCATCAACTTTCCACTCGTGTGGAGCCTTGGAGGAATGTGCCCCTCCTTCTCCGCCATTTCAGAACAAAACTGGCCACGCCCAGGGTGTCAAATTTTGCGCCGGAGCTAAGAGATCGCCATAAGGTTCGGAAGCAGGTTGCTCTTGGACCCCATAATGCGGACCTCCTTGTTCCTCGACCTCGACCGCTGGGCGAGTAGCCGGAGACAGGCAGGCTGCCGCGTGAATGCACCCAGCCGCGTGGTGAAATCCCAACTATCGGTCTGCTTTCCAGTTCCTTAAAGACAAGGTCGGTGCTGGCTCAAGATGGCGCGCTATGCAGCCCTCCGCCGCAATTGGCTCACGCTCAGCCACACCGCCGAAACCAGGAAGTAGAGGGCGCCTACTGCGGCATAGCCAGCCACGTTGCTGATGGATGGCGGCATCGGCATCCGCGCTTGCGCGATGAAAAACGTGCCTGCCAGTGCTGATTGCCCTCCGCTCAGGATCATCGCCCACTGCGCACCAGAGCTCCTCCAACGGCGGACAGCGGTGCCGAGTTGAAGCAGGCCAGACATTATCGCCCATAGGCCGAACACCCCGAGCACCCAATTCATGCTCATCTTCAGCGCAACAACGACCGCGAGCGTCGTCGCCACACTGACCACGACGTTGATGGTCTGCGTGCGATTCCGTCCCAATCCTCCGCTGCGCGATGCGTCGACAAAATTGGCCAGGGCATCCCATGCAGGATAAGCCACGAGCAAAACCGCCGCGACCACCCCGGAATGCTGTCCCACCGTAAAGGCAGCCGCCACCCAGACAGCCGAGAACGCCGTCCGAGCGAAGTAATAGAGCTTGAGCCATTGTTCCTGGCTGGCGCGGGAAAGATCGCCATCGTGAATCGTCATTGGATCATCCTTTCGACTAGTAGGTAGGGCTCTCGACGAACGTCGCGGAGCCGTTACGGCTATGGTTGGTTGAGGTCTTAGGGTTGTATCTGGAGGGAACGCGGAGCGAGCCGCTCCAGGAGCGGGCCCGTCACGACGCCGAATATCTTCGGATCGCCATAGGCCCGTGCCGAAAGCATCGCGCCGTGGACAGTCGCCATGAACGCTTCAGCCTCGGCACGAGGGGTACTCATCAGTTGAAATCGGTCGTGCCGCACGCCGCGCTCCAGCACGGATGTCAGCCAAGCCGACAGGGAGCGGAAATGCGCCCGGACCTCAAGGCCAACTTCCTCGGGCAGAACGGGGAGCTCGCTTGCCAACAGCGCGCAGATACAAAACGGGGCGCTGGCGTCCGCAATGCAGGCTTCCCAATACCCGGCATAGATCCGCAACTGTTCGAGCGGATCGGATTCGTGAAGTTCGACATTTGCCATCCCCGCTTCAGCTTCTTCCCGATACCGCGCAACCAGCGTTCGGACCAGATCGACCTTGCTTGGGAAATGGTGATGGATGCTCGCCTTACGGATCCCGACCACATCAGCGATGTCAGCATAACTGAAACCGTTGTAGCCGCCAGCGACGATCAGTGAACGTGCACAAGCCAGGATGTCGTCAGAGGTGGTAGACAAGTTGCTCATGCCCTTACCTACCTTCTGGTAGGATGGTAGTCAAGCCTTCTTGTAACGCAGCGCCAAAGAGAGAGTAGCGTGGAATTGGGTGGCTATGGCGTAGACGTCATTCGATTTTCATTGTTTTCGGCCCGCCATCCATTCAGAAAGTCCGGGTGTTTGTCGATCGAGGTAGCCATCCCACTTCGAGGGCGAGGCAACACCCTCCGGCCGACCGGACCACCGCTAATCGCCGCGCGGCTCTGGGCGTTTGCACCGACTGCGCTATCTCCCCATCGTTAGCCTTGTTCTATCGCTGGTTGAAGATCGGGAGGTTTCCATGGATCGGCGACTATTTTTGACAGGAATGTTTGGCATTGCCGGGGCTGCGGCCCTTGCAAGCACAGTTCGGCCAATCAACGCAGTGGCCGGCGTTCCAACTGCCAGAAGCGGCATTCTCGATGAACTCGAGGCGCCGGATGTCGAGACCTTCGACGACGACGAAACTCAAGCAGAGTTGCAACCAGTCTACCATCGCCGGTGGCACCGGCCGCGTCGCCGCCGCCGGCGTGCTTGGAGAAGGGTCTGTCGCGTTTACTGGCGAAATGGCTATCGGCGCAGGCGGTGCTTCCGCAGGCGAGTGTGGGTCTGGTTTCGATTCTAGCAACTAGCCGGCTTGAACCCTGGCCATCGCGGCCGGGGTTTTTGCCTCAGGCGACCGTTAGCGCCCTTAGAGAGCTTGCCTAAGGGCGCCCGAGGAGGCTGACGGTGTTTGCAGGTTTCAGAGCCACCAGCCTACGACTGGACGATACGACCATTTTCGCAAGGGTCGGAGGCACCGGTCCGCCGCTGCTGCTTCTTCACGGTTTTCCAGAAACGCATCTGATGTGGAGGGATGTCGCCGCAGCCTTGGCGCCCCGCTTCACGGTGGTCGCCGCCGACCTTCGAGGCTATGGGCAAAGCGGATGCCCGGTTTCCTCTGCCGATCATAGCCCATACGCCAAGCGCGCCATGGCCGGCGACATGGTTCAGGCCATGAAGCAGCTGGGGTTTGAGCGGTTCATGGTTGCCGGGCATGATCGTGGCGGGCGGGTTGCCTATCGCCTGGCGCTCGATCGTCACGACAAAGTGCTCAAAATCGCGGTCCTCGACATCATTCCCACCGCCGCAACATGGGATCGGGCGGATGCCAGACTGGCGCTCGGCTTCTGGCCCTGGAGCCTTCTTGCCCAGCCGGAGCCCCTGCCGGAGCGTCTGATCGGCGCGGCTCCCGATGCTGTCGTCGACGATGCAATAACGCAATGGGGATCGTCGGCGAAAATGGTCTCCAAAGAGGTCAGGGACGCCTATATTGATGCGCTTCGCGAGCCCGCTCATATTCACGCTATCTGCGAAGAGTACCGCGCCGCTGCGACGATCGATCGTGAACATGATGCGCTGGACCAGGCAAACGGTCGTCGCATCGAGTGTCCGCTAATGGCCCTATGGAGTGGCGAAGGCGCCCTGGAGAATTGGTACGCGCAAGAAGGCGGGCCGCTGGCCATCTGGAGGAAATGGGCCGACAGAGTGGAAGGACGCGCTGTCCAAGGCGGGCACTTTTTCCCAGAAGAGCACCCCGAAAAGATCGCAGCGGTTCTCTCGGAATTCTTCGAAGACAAACAGGACGGTCAGCACAGAGTATTGTAGAGGTCACATGCTTCAGGTACGCGGAACCTCGGGAGCGCTTCGCGGCCCGAGATCGAGAACCCTCCGGAAATCCGCCCGTCCGGCATCAACGTGCTTGATAAGGGAATGAAGGCGATCTCCACGGCCGCGCCTGTAATATGCAGCCTGATGTTTGTCGGAAGTTGCGCATCGCCTTTGCCAGCATCCTTTGATGCTGCGAAATACGACAAGATGAGTTGCGTCGAGCTCAACGTGGCGATGGGCGCGGTCGCCGACGAAATGTTGGCAACGGCCATTGCTCGCGGCAAAGTCGTCCACACCAACATTCCGAGCTGGCTGTTGGGAGGACAGCGTGTCGCCGCGACCGTCGCTGCCCGCCAGAGTGCGAAGATCGAGCGCTTGCGGCAGCAGGAGGCAGCGATTGCAGCGGCGAGACGAAGCCGGTGCTGATTGCGCCGCTGGAATGGGTCTTCAACCCGACAGACCGGATTGATGCGCAGCGATCGCGCCGAGGAATATCTCGCCGAAATCCTTGAGCTTGGCGGCGCCGACGCCGTTGACCGCGGCGAAGGCGTCCAGATCACGCGGGCAGCGTTCGGCCATATCGATCAGTGTACGATCCGAAAAGATCACGAAGGCCGGCACCTGGCGTTCCCGGGCAAGACGCAGCCGTACAGCCTTGAGCGCGGCCAGGAGCGCCGAATCCAGACCTTCCGTGCCTGCTGCGGTATCCTCAGGACGTATCTTGCCTCGCGATGACTGGCGCGCGTCCACGCGATACCGGAACGAGGCCTCACCCCGAGCCAGCGCACGGCCCTTCTCGGCAATGGCGAGGCCGCCGTGGCCGGCTGAGTCCAATGTCAGGAACCCTCCCGCGACGAGTTGGCGGAGCAGCGACAGCAAGAGATTCTTCTTGTGCGCCACACCGGTGCCGAAGCTGGCAAGCCTGTGGTGGTTCCTGTCCAGGACCTTCTCGGTCTCATGGCCGAGCAAGACATCGACGACATGGGCGCCGCCAAAGCGCTCGCCGGTCTGTGCGATCGCCGCCAAGATGAGCCGCGCCTCCGCCTCACCATCCGCATGCGGCGCCTGGTCGAGGCAGTTGTCGCAATTGCCGCAAGGCGAAGCACTTTCGCCGAAATAGCCAAGCAGGATCTGACGGCGGCACTGCGTCGTCTCGCAATAACCGATCAGCGTATCGAGTCGGCCATGCGCGCGCCTTTTGTGCTCAGCCGGCGCGTCCTCGTCTTCGATGAAAAGCCGGCGCATGCGGATATCGCCGAGACCGAAGAGCATATGTGCCTCGGCCGCCCGCCCGTCGCGGCCCGCCCGCCCGATTTCTTGATAATAGGCCTCCAAGCTGCCCGGCAGGTCGGTGTGGAAGACATAGGCGACATCCGGCTTGTCGATCCCCATGCCGAAGGCGATGGTCGCCACCATCACCACGCCGGACAAGGTCATGAAAGCGTTTTGATTCGCTTCACGCGCGTCCTTGCTCATGCCGGCATGATAGGCGAGCGCACGTACACCGTTCCGCTCGAGGAACGCCGCCATCTCCTCGGTCTTTTTGCGTGACAGGCAATAGACGATCCCGCTGCGGCCCGCATGGCGCTGCACGAAGCCTAGCAACTGGCGCTTGCTGTCCTGCTTGGGCTCAATGCTTAGCTTGATGTTCGGCCGGTCGAAGCCGAGCACCACGGTATCGACGCGCCCGTCGAACAGTTGCGCGGCAATGTCGGTGCGCGTCGCCTCGTCCGCCGTCGCCGTCAACGCAATGATCGGCACATCGGGGAAGATGCCGCGCAGCCGTGACAATTCTTCGTATTCGCGCCGGAACGCTGGTCCCCATTGCGAGATGCAATGCGCCTCGTCGATGGCCATCAGCCGGACATCGAGCTTGGTCAACGCCTCGAGCATTCGCACCGTCATGAGCCGCTCCGGTGCAAGGTAGAGCAGGCGCGTCTGGCCTGCCGCGACGCGGCGCCATGCAGCGACATTGGCATCGCGGTCGAGTGAGGAATTGATTGTATCGGCCGCCACGCCGGCAAGGCGCAATGCGGCGACCTGATCCTGCATCAGGGCCACGAGCGGCGAAACGACAATGGTGAGCCCGCCCAGCACCAGCGCCGGGACCTGGTAGCAGAGCGATTTGCCGGCGCCGGTCGGCATGACAGCCAGCACATGGCGCCCGGCCAGCAGCGCCTCCATCACGGCCGCTTGGCCGAGACGAAAATCATCGAAGCCGAACACATCCTTCAGAACGCGCCGCTTGGAATCCTCTGCCGGGATGCTCGCTGCAATCTGCATTACAGAACTTTCGGGGACGCGACCTGCCGAAATTCTCCGGCGAATCGCCCGGTGATTGCCTGGACAGCAGATTCGAACATTTATCGACCCCTCTGGTCCTGTCCGCGGCACCGCCTGAGGCGACCTTCTCTCTCATTGGCCGATATCGGACCGTCGTTCCAGCCCCTATTCGCCTTGGCTGTGAATATCGCGCCGCCTCGGAGCGGTTAATCCTATCTTCACCATCATTCGGCAGGTTCAGGTTCTGCGGTGATGTTTTGAGTACCGCGGCGCCACAAGCGCCCAGGCAACACGCCCGCGTCTCTCCGGAGGCGCGGGTTTTTCGTTCCGAGAACCGGCTGCCTGATCTTCGGGCCAGCGGCTCAGTCGAGGAAATCGGCGCGGTGCGGCGTAAAACTGTCGACCAGTCGTCCCGCCTCCAGCGCCTTGACGCCATGGACAAGGTTGGACGGGACGATGAAGCTGCTTCCGGTCTCCAGGATCTCGGTCCTGCCGTCGATGGTGACCTCGAAACGGCCTTCGGCGACGTAGCTCGCCTGGACGTGCGGGTGCGAGTGCAGCGCGCCGACGCCGCCCTTGTCGAAACCGAACTCGACCATCATAAGTTCATCCGTGTGCAGGAGCACGCGTCTGCGGTTGCCATCCGGCGTCGGCGTCCACGCACCCTCGTCGGCATGCGAGAAGATTTTGGTTCCGGTCATCGCCAAACTCTTATCATTTGCTGCTTATCGCGCCAGCCAGCCGCCATCCACCGGTACCACCGCGCCATGCATGTAGTTCGACGCGGGCGCCAGCAGGAATACGGCTGCGTCGCCGATGTCTTCCGGCGCACCCCAGCGTCCGGCCGGAATACGCGCCAGGATCGAAGCGCTGCGGTCGGGATCGGCGCGCAGCGCCTCGGTGTTGTTGGTCTCGATATAACCGGGCGCAATACCGTTGACGTTGATGCCCTTTGCCGCCCACTCGCAGGCAAGCAGCCGGGTGATGCCGAGCACGCCATGTTTGGAGGCGGTGTAGGAGGCGACGCGGATGCCGCCCTGGAAACTCAGCACCGAAGCGATGTTGACGATCTTGCCGCGCCGCGCCTGATCGGCGAGCACACGCCTGGCAAAGCGCTGGCTGAGGAAGAACACGGTCTTCAGATTGACGCCGATGACGTCGTCCCAGTCGGCTTCGGTCAGGTCGACCGCATCGGCACGCCGGATGATGCCGGCATTGTTGACCAGGCCGTCGAGCGGCCCCGTATCGTCCCAGACGCGGTCAAGCATCGCCTGGGCGGCGGCATCGTCGCCAAGATCGCAGCGGACCGCCTCGAAGCGGCCGCCGGCCGCTGCAATCTTCTCCGCCGTCTCGTCCATCGCCGAGCGGCCGACGCCGACGACCGCGCCGCCGGCGCGCGCGATCGACATGGCGATGCCCTGGCCGATGCCGGTATTGGCGCCGGTGACGAGGATACGCTTGCCGGTAAGGCTGAAGGCCGAGAGGTCGCTCACTTGAGCTCCTCCATCGCCACCAGGTCGACATCGGTATAGTCGACATTGTCGCCGGCCATCGCCCAGATGAAGGCGTAGTTCGAGGTGCCGGCGCCCGAATGGATCGACCATCCCGGCGACAGCACCGCCTCCTCGTTGCGCATGACGAGATGGCGCGTTTCGTCCGGTTCGCCCATGAAGTGAAACACCCGCGCCGCCTCCGGCAGGTCGAAATAGAGATAGGCCTCCATGCGCCGGTCATGCACATGGCATGGCATGGTGTTCCAGACGGAACCCGGGGCAAGCTGCGTCATGCCGACGACCAGCTGACAGGTCTTTACGCCGTCGGCATGGATGAACTGGAAGATCGAGCGCTCGTTGGAAGTCGCCTGGCTGCCGAGATCGAGCCGCTTGGCATCGTCGATGCGGATCAGCCGGTTGGGATGGCCCTGATGCGCCGGCGCGCTGAGCAGATAGAATTTAGCCGGCTCATCCGGATCGGTCGCAGCAAACGATACCTCATCCGTGCCCATGCCGAGGTAGAGCATGTCGCGCGCCTGCAGCTCGTAGGATTGACCGCCAGCTTTCACGACGCCGGCACCGGCGATGTTGACGATGATCATCTCACGGCGGTCGAGAAAATTCTTGGTCCCGGTCGGCTTGATCGCCTGCAGCGGCAGCGGTGCGCCGGCGGGCATGGCTCCGCCGACGATCATGCGGTCGTAATGGGTGTAGGTCAGGCTGATGCGGCCGGGCTGGAACAAGTCCTCGATCAGGAAATTGTGACGCAGTTCGTCCGTTCCCATGGCTCCGGCAGAAACAGGATCGATGGCGAAGCGGGAGGTGAAATCCGTATGATTGTCAGTGTGATTCATTGCTGTCCCATGGGGCTGCCTCAATTGCTTATTCAGTTGCCGCGGCCTTGACCGAGTCGGCATAAAAAACCTGGCGCGCGTGCAGGCGCTCGCGATAGCGCTGCTGGCTGGCACCGAGATGCGCGCGCATTGCCTCCCGGGCCGCCTCGGCATCGCCTGCCGAGATGGCATTGAGGATCACCAGATGCTCGCGCTGCAGGCCGCGCTGATAGGCGTTCGATTGGGCGATCTCGGTCGACCAGGGCGAGGTCACATCGCAAGGGATGGCGCGGCGGCCGAGCACGTCGAGCATCTCGACATAGAACGGATTATTGGTGGCGCTGGCGATTGCGCGGTGGAAGGCAAGGT
Source organism: Mesorhizobium sp. M0119 (assembly GCF_040322615.1). Taxonomy (NCBI): domain Bacteria; kingdom Pseudomonadati; phylum Pseudomonadota; class Alphaproteobacteria; order Hyphomicrobiales; family Phyllobacteriaceae; genus Mesorhizobium; species Mesorhizobium sp. M0119. Next base: position 54,839 of record NZ_JAMYTU010000006.1, on the reverse strand, counting down.
CGGCCGGTCCTGTCGGCTCGCTGTTGAGGAGCAGCCGTTCGAATTCGAAAAAAGCTTCCTGGATGGCCGCTTCCTGTGCGGCGTTGCGGCGGATGGCAGCGAGCCCGGCGGATTCGATCTCGATCGCCAACCTGACTTCGAGCACGTTGAGGGCGATCGAATCCTTGCTGCCCATCTCTGCTGCCAGAGCACCGAACGCTGTCGAGATATGCTCGGTGACGAAGACGCCGGCGCCTTGGCGCGGTTCGACCAGGCCGTCCGCGGCAAGCTTGGCCAGCGCCTCGCGTATCACGGTGCGGCTGACCCCGAAGGTTTCAGTCAACTGACCCTCGGTCGGCAGCTTTTGCCCCGGCTGGATCTCGCCCGCCTGCAGCTGTTTGCGGATCGCCGCGACGACGATTTCCGAAAGCTTCGGTCTTCGTTCGACGCGGAGGTCGACTGCGGTGTCCGAGGCCATGTCGCACCCCCTATTTGAAGACGCTCGGCAGCCATAGCGAAATGGCCGGAATGTAAGTGACGAGCGCCAGCACCACGAGGCCTGCCGCATAGAACGGCCAGATCGAGCGCATCGATTCCCAGACGGATATCTTGCCCACGGCACACGCCACGAACTGCACTGCGCCCACCGGCGGCGTGTTCAGTCCGATGCCGAAATTGAGGATCATGATGACGCCGAAATGCACCGGATCGACGCCGTATGCCTGCGCCACAGGCAGGAAGATCGGCGTGCAAATGATGATCGTCGGCCCCATGTCCATGAACGTGCCGAGGAACAGCATCAAGAGGTTGAGCAGCAGAAGCACGACCAGCGGATCGTCCGAGATCGCGTTCATGGAGGCTATCAACGCTGCCGGCACTTTCAGGAAGGCCATCAGCCACGAGAACGCCGCCGCCATGCCGATGATGAGCAGCACCATGGCCGTGGTGCGCACGGCGCCATGGGTGGCATGAACGAACCCTTCCCAGGTCATTTGCCGGTAAACGAAGACGGTCACGAGCAACGCATAGATGACGGCGATACAGGAACTCTCGGTGGCGGTGAAGACGCCCGATCGTACGCCGCCGAAGATGATCGCGATCAGCAGCAGGCCGGGCACCGCAACGGCGAAGAGATGCGCGACGGCGGTAAAGCCTGGAAACGCCTCGGTCGGATAGCCGCGGGAGCGCGCCACGATATAGGCGGTGACCATCAGCGACAGGGCCAGTAGCAGGCCCGGGATGATACCGGCCGTGAACAGATCGGCGATGGAGATCTTTCCGCCTGCCGAGATCGAGTAGATGATCATGTTGTGCGACGGCGGCAGCAGCAGCGCAATCAGCGCCGCCATCGACGTGACATTGACGGCATAGTCCGCTCCATATCCACGCGCCTTCATCTGCGGGATCATCAGGCCGCCTACCGCCGCTGCCTCCGCAACCGCCGAGCCGGAAATGCCGCCGAAGAGTGTGGCGGTGGCGATGTTGACCTGGCCGAGGCCGCCGCGCAAATGGCCGACGAGCGAGCCGGCGAAGGCAACGATCTTGCTGGCGATGCCGCCGCGCACCATCAAATCGCCGGCGTAGATGAAAAACGGAATGGCCAGCAGCGAAAAGACGCTCATGCCGGAATTCAGGCGCTGGAACACGATGAGCGGCGGCAGGCCCATATAAAGGACGGTGGCAAGGCTTGCGACGCCGAGGCAGAAAGCGATCGGCGTGCCGATAAGCATCAGCAGGGTGAAGACGCCGAACAGAATCCACAGTTCCATGGCGTCAGACCTTCACGTTGGCGGTGTCGAGTTCGGCCGCGACTTCGGCCGGCGGCAGTTCATCGAGGGCATCGTCGATCGGTGCGCCGGAGACGCGAAGCACGATGCGCTCCAGTGTAAAAAGCACGATGAGCGCGCCTCCGGCGACAAGTGGGACGTAATCCCAGCCCCCCGATATGCCGAGTGACGGCAAGACAGAGCCCCACGTCAATGCGACCAGCTGGCTGCCATACCAGATCATGCCGATGCCGAAGGCGAGCGCGACGAGATCCGAAATCATCCGCAGCCAGCGCTTGCCGCCTTTCGGCAGCACGTAGAGCAGGACGTCGAAGCCAAGATGGTAGTTCTCGCGCACACCCACGGCAGCGCCGAGGAAAATGAACCAGCTCATCAGCATCACCGAACCCGGCTCGGTCCAGCTCGGCGAGCGGTTCAGGACGTAGCGGCCGAACACCTGCCAGGCGACGAACGCGGTCATCAGCACCAGCCCGATGCCGGCGATCGACAGCGCCGCCGTGCTGACGCGCGACATCACTTGCGCGACGCCCGACAGGAGCGGTGTTGGTTTTGGGCTGGAAGTCACCGGTTTTCTCCCCAGGAGGATGGCGGCGCGGAATGTCCGCGCCGCCGCTTGATCACTGCACGGCCTTGATGGCTTCGACCATGGCCTTCAGCTTGTCGTCCTTGACATGCTTCTCGTAGACCGGCCCCATCGCGTCGATGAAGGGCTGCTTATCCGGCGTCGTGATCTGCGAACCGGCCGCCTCGACCTTGGCGCGCGATTCCTTGACCTTGGCAGTCCACAGCTCGCGCTGCTTGGCGACGCTTTCCTTGGCGGCCGCCTTGAAGATCGCCTGGTCTTCCGGCGTCAGCTTGTCCCAGCTCGACTTCGCCATGACGAAGGCTTCCGGCACCATCGTGTGCTCGTCGAGCGAATAGTACTTGGCGACTTCCGCATGCTTGGCGGTGTCGTAGCTCGGAAAATTGTTCTCCGCGCCGTCGATGACCCCGGTCTCGATCGCCGAATACACCTCGCCATACGGCATCGGCGTCGCGTTGGCGCCGAGTGCCGCCACCATGTCGACGAAGATGTCGGACTGGATGACGCGGAACTTCATCCCGGCCATGTCGGCTACGGTGTTGATCGGCTTCTTCGAATTGTAGAAGGAGCGCGAGCCGCCGTCGTAAAAGGCGAGCAGCACCAGCCCGACCTGGTCGAACGCCGCCGCGATCTGGTCGCCGATCGCCCCGTCCATGACCTTGTGCATATGCTCTTCAGAACGGAAGATGTAGGGCAGCGAGGGCACGGTGGTCTCCGGGATGAGCCCGTTGAACGGCGCCATCGAGACGCGGTTGAGATCGATCACGCCGGTGCGCACCTGCTCGATCGTGTCCTTTTCCTCGCCGAGTTGCGCGGAAGGATAGATCTCGACCACATAGCGGCCGGCCGTGCGCTCCTTCACCAGCTCGCCGAAATATTTGACCGCCTCGACCGTCGGATAGCCGTCCGGGTGCGTGTCGGACGAGCGCAGGACCGTCTGGGCGCTTGCCGTTCCGGCCATCAGTGCGGCGGCAAGTAGCGTAGCTCCCGCCAGTCTCGAAAAATGCAGCATTGGTTTCCTCCCGTTTTGAACGATGGCGGCAAGCGCCGTTAGAGCCGGTACGCCTTTTTCGCGAGCGTATAGGCAAGTTCCTGCGCCAGCTCGTGCGCCTCGTCTTCGCCGAGCCGATGCTCGGCGGCGAGACGCGCCAGATATGCGCAATCGACCCGGCGCGCCACATCATGGCGGGCCGGTATGGATGGAAACGCGCGGGTGTCGTCGTTGAAACCGACGGTGTTGTAGAAACCGGCCGTTTCGGTGGTCATCTCACGGAACCGGCGCATCCCTTCGGGGCTGTCGTGGAACCACCAGGCCGGCCCGAGCTTCAATGCCGGGTAGACGCCGGCGAGCGGCGCCAGCTCGCGCGCATAGCTGGTCTCGTCGAGGGTGAAGAGGATGATGGTGAGGTCGCGCTCCAGCCCGACACAGTCGAGCAACGGCTTCAGCGCCGTCACATAATCGGTCCGCGTCGGAATATCGAAGCCTTTGTCCCTGCCGAACCTGTGAAAGATAGCCGGCGAATGATTGCGCCAGGAGCCGGGATGGATCTGCAGGACCAGCCCGTCGTCGCGGCTCATCTTGGCCATCTCGGTCAGCATCTGGGCGCGAAACAGTTTTCGCTCCCGCTCGTCGTCCGAGCCTCGGCGGATGCGGTTGAACAACTCCTGCGCGGCGGCATCCGAGAGATTGGCGGTTTCGGCCGTTGGATGGCCGTGATCGGAGGACGTCGCACCGAAACTTTTGAAGAAGGCCCGCCGCTGGCGATGCCCATCGAGATAGCCGGTCCAGTTGCCGGTGTCGCAGCCGGTGACCTCGCCAAGCCGGTCGAGATTGGCCAAAAAGCCTTCGAAGTCGGGATCGACGATCGCATCCGGACGATAGGCGGTGACAACGCGGCCCTCCCAGCCGCTGTCGCGGATCATCTGGTGCCATCTGAGATCGTCGAGCGCGCCTTCGGTCGTCGCGATGACCTCAATGTTGAAGCGCTCGAACAGCGCTCGCGGGCGAAAATTCTCCCACTGCAGCAAGGTCGCGATCATGTCGTAATGACGGTCGGCCGTCTTGGCATTCAGCGGCTCGTCGATGCCGAACAGATGGGCAAGAACATGATCGAACCACAGCCGGGTCGGCGTGCCGCGGAACAGGTAGTAATGCTCGGCGAAGCGCCGCCAGATCGTCCTGCCGTCGGTCTCCACCGGCGAGCCGTCAAGCGTCGGCACGCCAAGCTCCTCAAGCCGAACGCCCTGGCTGAACAGCATGCGGAAAATGTAGTGGTCCGGCACGATCAGCAACTGCGCCGGATCGGGAAACGCCTCGTTGAGCGCATACCAGCGCGGGTCGGTGTGGCCGTGCGGGCTTACGATCGGCAGGTCCTTGACCGCGGCATAGAGATCGCGGGCCAGCGAAAGCGGGCGCCCCTCGGCGGCAAACAGCAGATCCGGATCCGTCAATGCGGCCACGTAAATCCTCCCAATCCGGACATCGGTAGGGTTGGAAAGAAATAATGTCAACATACAAAAACTGGGTTGTTGTATGATGACTTTTCGACGGCTATTGCCCATTGTGCGTGACGGCATCGGGTGTTACGCCGCCTGCAAGCAGTGACCCAACAATCTCGATCAGACACGTGGCGCAATGACCAATAGACGCCTTTCCAACAGCACGCTGAAGGCACTGCCGGCTTCGGTCGCGGTTCCGCGCTACGACCGCGGCGGCGTCGCACCGGGCATCGTCCATCTCGGCGTCGGTGCGTTCCATCGCGCCCACCAGGCGGCCTATGTCGACGACTGCCTGGCGGCGGGAGAGGCGGACTGGGGCATTGTCGGCGTGTCCTTGCGCAGTCCAGACACGCGCGACGCACTAGCGCCGCAGGATGGCCTCTACACGCTGGCGATCAGGAGCAGCATCGGCGAAGAGCTACGCGTCGTCGGTTCGATCCTGACGCTGCTGGTGGCGCCGGAAGATCCGGCTGCCGTGCTCGCCGCCCTGACCGATCAGCGCACCCGCATCGTCACGCTGACGATCACCGAAAAGGCTTATCTGAGAGCAGCCGGCGGCGGTCTGGACAGCACCCATCCGGACATCGCCCATGATTTGGCTAACCCACAAATGCCACGGACGGCGCATGGTTTTCTCACCGAAGCGCTGTCGCGTCGCCGTGCCGCCGGCATCCAGCCTTTCACCGTGCTCTGCTGCGACAACCTTCCGGCAAATGGCGCCACGCTGCACCGCCTGCTGGTCGAATTCGCCGCACTGCGCGATTCCAGGCTCGTCACTTCAGGCGATGCCAGGCTCGCCGCACACATCGCCGACGGCGTCGCGTTTCCGTCGAGCATGGTCGACCGTATCGTGCCGGCGACTACCGACGCCGACCGGGCGCGTATCGCCGTCGAGCTCGGCGTCGAGGATGCCTGGCCGGTGATGACCGAGCCGTTCTGCCAATGGGTGGTCGAGGACGATTTCCCGGCAGGCAGGCCGGCCTGGGAAAAGTTCGGCGTCACCATGGTCGGCGACGTCGGGCCGTTCGAGGACATGAAGCTGCGGCTGCTCAACGGTTCGCATTCGGCAATCGCCTATCTCGGCCTGCTCAGCGGCTACGACACGGTCGACCGCGCCTTTGCCGACCCAGCGATCCGGCAATTCGTCGACGGACTATGGGCCGAGGCCATCCCGACACTGCCGCAGGACGCCGGGCTCGATACGGCCGGCTACACGGCCCAGCTCGCCGAACGGTACTCGAACACCGCGCTCGCCCATCGCACGGCGCAGATCGCCAATGACGGCAGCCAGAAGCTGCCGCAGCGCATCGTCGCCTCGGCCCTCGAACGGCTGGGTGCCGGTGATCCGCCTGCGCACCTCATGCTGGTGGTGGCGGCCTGGATCGCCGCTTGCGAGGCGCGCGGGAAAACTTTGCCGGAAGCCCATTTTACCGACCCGATCGACACTCGGCTTACGGCGCTCGGCAGCCGGCTGGCTGTCGAAACGGTGACAGCGATGTTCGATCTCGCCGGCTTCGCCAAGGACCATTCACATCGCATGACACTGATCGATCTGACGGCAGCCCATCTCGAGCGCCTGCGGCGGGGCGGCCCTGCCGCTGCCTTCGCGGCGCTTGGCATAGGGAGTGAGAAGCCATGAGACAGACCTGGCGCTGGTTCGGGCCCGACGATCCGGTGACGCTCGCCCATGTCCGTCAGGCCGGCGCCGTCGGCATCGTCAGCGCGCTGCATCACCTCAATGACGGCCGCGCCTGGCCGGTGGACGAGATCGCCAGGCGCAAGGCCGAGATCGAGGCAGCAGGCCTGACCTGGGACGTGGTCGAGAGCATCGTCGTCCATGAGGACATCAAGACCCGCAGCGGCGACTGGCGGACCCTGATCGACAATTACAAGGCCTCGATCGGCGCCGTCGCCACCGCCGGCATCAACACCGTCTGCTATAATTTCATGGCGATCACCGACTGGACGCGCACCGACCTCGATTATCCGATGCCGCATGGCGGCACCGCGCTGCGCTTCGATGTCGTCGAGCTCTGCGCCTATGACGTCTTCATCCTTGAGCGAGAAGGCGCCGAGGCCGATCACCCACCGGCGCGCGTCGAGGCCGCGCGTGTGCGGCTGCAAGGCATGAGCGAAAGCGACAAGGCAAGACTGGAGCGCAACCTGATTGGCTGGGTGCCAGCGCGCGAATTCATCTTCGACCGGGCAAGCTTCCGCCGCGCCCTCGACCTCTACAAGGACGTCTCCACTGAAGGCCTGCGCGAAAACCTGTTTGCCTTCCTGCGCGAGATCGTGCCGGTGGCCGAAGAGGCCGGCGTCAGGATGGCGATCCATCCCGACGACCCGCCCTTTTCGCTGTTCGGCCTGCCGCGCATCGTTTCCAACGCCAATGATGCCCGCGCGCTGCTCGACGCCGTCGCTTCGCCGGCTAACGGGCTGACACTGTGCACCGGCTCCTACGGCGCGGGCGCGCAGAACGATCTGCCGGCAATGGCCAGGGCCTTCGCCGAAAACATCCACTTCGCCCATCTGCGCAACGTCACCAAGGAGCCCGACGGCTCCTTCCACGAAGCCGAGCACCTCGACGGCGACACCGACATGGTGGCCGTCGTGTCGGCGCTGCTTGCCGAAGAGCGGCGGCGCAAGACGGCAGGCAGGGCGGACTGGCTGGTGCCGATGCGTCCAGATCATGGCCACGCCATCGTCGACGACATCGGCAAGAAGGTGAACCCCGGCTATTCCTGCATCGGCCGCCTGAAGGGTCTCGCCGAACTGCGCGGCGTCATGCGCACAGTGGAGGCACTGACGGTCTGAGGCTACTTGCTGGCCTGGTCGTCCAGCGTCTGTCGAGATGAATAATCGGTGCCCTTGGAATTCCAGAACAACCGCACAGCCTTGCCGACCAGATTCTCGTAGGGAACAAAGCCGACAGTGAATCGGCTGTCGGAGGCATTGTCGCGGTTGTCGCCAAGGACGAAATAATGGCCTGCGGGCACCTCAAAAACGCGCGTATTGTCACCAATCGAGTTGTCGTTGAGGTCGAGGACGGAATGGGTGACGCCCCCTGGCAGAGTTTCGCGTTGAAGTTTGGCTTTCGAGAACTCTTCAGACGAAAAAGTGCCGATATCGTCGAGTCCCACCGCGACATCGTTGATGTGAAGCACCCCATCGACCATCTGGATCTTCTCGCCGGGGAGGCCGACGACCCGCTGGATGTAGTCCACCTTCGGGTCAGGCGGGAACTTGAATACCACCACGTCCCCTCTCTTGGGCTCCGCACCGAATATGCGTCCTTCAACTGAAAGCACGTTGAACGGCACGCTGTAGCGACCGTAGCCGTATGCACTTTTGGAGACGAAGAGATGGTCGCCTTCCTGCAGTGTCGGCACCATGCTGCCAGATGGGATCGAAAATGGCTGGAACAGAAAGGAACGGATCGCAAAGGCGGCTAGGGGCGAAGTGAGAAAGACAAGCGCCAGCACCCAAAGCCCGTGCGCATACCATCTATCCGGCTTGAATCGGCGCGCGAACGGCACGACAAGCGCTGCCCACAAGATCATCAAGCCGATACTTGAAAGATCGGCCAGCCAGGCAAGATCGACGCCGGGCAATACCGGAAATCCGATATAGACAAGCGCGAAAACGAGGGCGCCGATCACTAGCTAGCAGGCTGGCAACCGCCAGTCTGCCGCTGCCGACCCAGAGGAACCCGCCGAACGGTCCGCCAAAGGCTGACACCAGGGCCGTCGACCACAGGGATCGCGAGGCAGTTTCTCGTTGCGCTGTTTCTTCCGTCACGGCCACCCCTCAATGCCCAGGCAGCCAGACTGTCCACCAAACAAAAAAGCGGGGCAAGCCCGCTTTTTCAGTCGGTCATTTGAGCGAACCTCAAGCCGGCAGGATGGCACCTTCTAGCGTGGTGAGTTGGCTAAGGAACTGCTCGGCCTTGCTGCGGGTCTGGTCGTCCTTGGCGTCGGCGGCGTCTTCCCTCGCTTCCTGGATGCGGCGGGCAAGGTCGGCGCGGTCGATGTCGCCGACGGCCACCGCCGATTCCGCCAGCAGCGTGCAGCCGGCCGGAACGATGTCGGCAAAGCCGCCGAACACCACATAGCGCTCTTCCTTGCCTTGCGCGGTCTTCAGCGTAACGACGCCCGGCTTGATTGTGGTCATGACCGGCGCGTGATGCGCCATGACGGTCATCTCGCCTTCGGCGCCCGGGATGACGACGGTTTCGACCTGCTCGGAAACCAAGAGGCGCTCCGGCGAGACCAGTTCGAATTTGAAAGCTTCAGGCATCATCAGTTTAGCGACTGGTGAATGGTGAATGGTGAATGGTCAGAAAGAATGACCTTCACTCAGCCCCGATTTCCTATCCGCTACTCCCCATTCACAATTCACTATCGACCATTCGCCATCAGGCCGCTTCGGCGGCCAGGCGCTGTGCCTTCTCGACCGCTTCCTCAATGCCGCCGACCATGTAGAAGGCGGCCTCCGGCAGATGGTCGTAGTCGCCGTTGCAAAGGCCCTTGAAGCCCTTGATGGTGTCGGCGAGGTCGACCAGCTTGCCCGGCGCGCCGGTGAACACTTCGGCGACGAAGAAGGGCTGCGACAGGAAGCGCTCGATCTTGCGGGCGCGGGCCACCGTCTGCTTGTCCTCTTCCGACAACTCGTCCATGCCCAGAATGGCGATGATGTCCTGCAGCGACTTGTAGCGCTGAAGGATCGACTGCACCTGGCGGGCGACCTGGTAATGCTCTTCGCCGACAACCATCGGGTCGAGCATGCGCGAGGTCGAATCGAGCGGATCGACCGCCGGATAGATGCCCTTTTCCGAAATCGCGCGGTTGAGCACGGTGGTCGCGTCGAGGTGGGCGAACGAGGTCGCCGGTGCCGGGTCGGTCAGATCGTCGGCCGGCACATAGATCGCCTGCACCGAGGTGATCGAGCCCTTGGTGGTCGTGGTGATACGCTCCTGCAGGGCGCCCATGTCGGTGGCCAGCGTCGGCTGGTAGCCCACGGCCGAAGGAATGCGGCCAAGCAGCGCCGACACTTCCGAGCCCGCCTGCGTGAAGCGGAAGATGTTGTCGACGAAGAACAGCACGTCCTGGCCCTGGTCGCGGAAATATTCGGCAACCGTCAGGCCGGTCAGGCCGACGCGCGCGCGCGCGCCCGGCGGCTCGTTCATCTGGCCATAGACGAGCGCGGCCTTCGAGCCTTCGCCGCCGCCCTTCTTGTTGACGCCGGACTCGATGAACTCGTGATAGAGGTCGTTGCCTTCGCGGGTGCGCTCGCCGACGCCGGCGAACACCGAGAAGCCGCCATGCGCCTTGGCGACGTTGTTGATCAGTTCCTGGATCAGCACCGTCTTGCCGACGCCGGCGCCGCCGAACAGGCCGATCTTACCGCCGCGGGCATAGGGCGCCAGCAGGTCGAGCACCTTGATGCCGGTGACCAGGATCTGCGCTTCCGTCGACTGCTCGACATAGGTCGGCGCCGGTTGGTGGATCGAGCGCATCTCGATGCCGTCGACCGGGCCCGCCTCGTCGACCGGCTCGCCGATGACGTTGATGATGCGGCCGAGCATGCCCGGGCCGACCGGCACGGTAATCGGTGCACCAGTGTCATAGACGTCCTGGCCGCGGACCAGACCTTCGGTTGAGTCCATGGCGATGCAGCGCACGGTGTTCTCGCCGAGATGCTGGGCAACCTCGAGCACCAGGCGATTGCCGACATTGATCGTCTCAAGCGCGTTCAGGATCGCGGGCAGATGTTCGCCGAACTGGACGTCGACAACGGCGCCGATGACCTGGCGAACCTTGCCTGCCAGACCGGTTTTCTTGATGGTGGCGGCCGGCGTATTCACAGCGGCGGCCTTGGTAGCTGCCGCCTTCTTGGCCGGAGCGGCCTTTGCTGCTGCCGGAGCCTTTGCTGGTGCCGCGGCCTTAGGGGCTGCCGTCTTCGGGGTCGCTGCTTTCGCCATCGTCTTTACCCTTTTCGTCTCTTTGTTTCTCACACGCTTGAGGTCGATGACCTCCTTGTGAGCGTGCCTAGAGCGCCTCGGCGCCCGAAATGATTTCGATCAATTCCTTGGTGATCTGCGCCTGCCGCTGGCGGTTGTAGGTGATCGACAATTTGTTGATCATGTCGCCGGCGTTGCGCGTCGCATTGTCCATGGCACTCATCTTGGCGCCCATCTCGCCGGCAGCATTCTCGAGCAGCGCGCGAAAAACCTGCACGGAAATGTTGCGCGGGATGAGATCGGAGAGGATTTCGCCCGGCTCCGGCTCGTATTCGTAGACGGCGCTGCCGCCATCCCTCACTTCCGCGGCAGCCGAAGGCGCGCCCGCCGGAATAATTTGCTGCGCCGTCGGGATCTGGCTGATCACCGACTTGAACTGCGAATAGAACAGCGTGCAGATGTCGAAGCCGCCTTCGTTGAACAGGTGGATCACCTTCTTGGCGATGGCATCGGCATTGACGAAGCCCAGCGTCTTGACCTCGCGCAGGTCGACACGCTCGATGATCAGCGCCCCGTAGTCGCGGCGCAATATGTCGAACCCCTTCTTGCCGACGCAGATGATCTTGACCTGCTTGCCATCGGCCAGAAGCTTGCGGATGTGGTCGCGGGCAAAACGGGCGATCTGCGAATTGAAGCCGCCGCACAGGCCGCGTTCGGCCGTGCAGACGACAAGTAGATGCACGTCGTCCTTGCCGGTGCCGGTCATCAGCGCCGGGGCATCGCCGCCGCCGCCGATCGCCTGGGTGATGTTGGCCAGCACCGCGCCCATGCGCTCCGAATAGGGACGCGCCGCTTCCGCCGCTTCCTGCGCGCGACGCAGCTTCGCCGCGGCGACCATCTGCATCGCCTTGGTGATCTTCTGCGTCGCCTTGACCGAGGCGATACGGTTACGAAGGTCTTTTAACGAAGGCATGCTTCAAACCTGATCCCGTCCGTCCCGCTCAAGCAAAGGTCTTGGCGAAGGCGTCGATTTCTGCCTTCAGCCTGGCGCGCAAATCGTCGGACAGCGCCTTCTCCTTGCGGATGCCGTCGAGCACATCCTTGCCGGCCGAGCGCATATGCGACAACAGACCATGCTCGAACTTGCCGACCTGGTTGATCGACAGCTTGTCAAGATAGCCGTTGACGCCGGCGAAGATCACCGCGACCTGCTCCTCGACCTTGAGCGGCGAGAATTGCGGCTGCTTCAACAGCTCGGTCAGGCGCGAGCCGCGGTTGAGCAGGCGTTGCGTGGCGGCATCGAGATCGGAGCCGAACTGCGCGAAAGCAGCCATTTCGCGGTACTGCGCGAGCTCGCCCTTGATCGACCCGGCAACCTGCTTCATCGCCTTGATCTGCGCCGAGGAGCCGACGCGCGACACCGACAGGCCGACATTGACCGCCGGACGGACGCCCTGGAAGAACAGATTGGTTTCCAGGAAGATCTGGCCGTCGGTGATCGAGATGACGTTGGTCGGGATGTAGGCCGAAACGTCGTTAGCCTGCGTCTCGATGATCGGCAGCGCCGTCAGCGAACCGCCGCCGTTTTCGTCGTTGAGCTTGGCGGCGCGCTCGAGCAGGCGCGAGTGCAGGTAGAAAACGTCGCCGGGATAGGCTTCGCGGCCCGGCGGACGGCGCAGCAGCAGCGACATCTGGCGGTAAGCGACGGCCTGCTTCGACAGATCGTCGTAGCTGATCAGCGCGTGCATGCCGTTGTCGCGGAAATATTCGCCCATGGTGCAGGCGGTGAACGGCGCCAGGAACTGCATCGGCGCCGGATCGGAGGCGGTTGCGGCGATGATGATCGAATAGTCGAGCGCGCCGCGCTCTTCCAGCACCTTGACGAACTGCGCCACCGTCGAGCGCTTCTGGCCGACGGCGACATAGACGCAGTACAGCTTTTCCTTCTCAGGGCCGTTGTCGTGCACCGATTTCTGGTTGAGCATGGTGTCGAGGATTATCGCGGTCTTGCCGGTCTGGCGGTCGCCGATGACCAGCTCGCGCTGACCGCGGCCGACCGGGATCAGCGCGTCGATGGCCTTGAGGCCGGTCGACATCGGCTCGTTCACCGATTTGCGCGGAATGATGCCGGGCGCCTTGACGTCGACGCGCTTGCGTTCGGTGGCCTGGATCGGGCCCTTGCCGTCGATCGGGTTGCCGAGCGCGTCGACGACGCGGCCGAGCAAGCCCATGCCGACGGGCGCATCGACGATGGCGCCGGTGCGCTTGACGGTGTCGCCTTCCTTGATGTCGCGGTCGGCGCCGAAGATGACGACGCCGACATTGTCGGCTTCGAGGTTGAGCGCCATGCCGCGGATGCCGCCGGGGAACTCGACCATCTCGCCGGCCTGGACATTGTCGAGGCCGTAGACGCGGGCGATACCGTCACCGACGGACAGCACCTGGCCGACTTCGGAGACCTCGGCCTCCTTGCCGAAATTCTTGATCTGATCTTTCAGAATTGCGGAAATTTCCGCGGCGCGGATGTCCATCAGCCGACCTCTTTCAGTGCAAGCTTGAGCGAATTGAGTTTGGTTTTGAGCGACGTATCGATCTGGCGCGAGCCGATCTTGACCACCAGTCCGCCGAGCAGCGACGGATCGACGGTGACGGTGATCGCCACGTCCTTGCCGGCGACGCTTTTCAGCGCCGCTTTCAGCTCGGTTTCCTGGGCAGGCGTCAGCGCATGCGCCGAGGTGACCTCGGCAGCGGTCTCGCCACGGTGTTCGGCGGCGATCTGGCGGAACGCCTTGATCATGCCGGGCACGGCAAACAGCCGGCGATTCTGGGCAACGACGCGCAGGAAATTGCCGGTGAGGCCGGTAATCCCTGCTTTGTCGGCGATCGCGGCGATCGCCTTGGCCTGGTCCTCGCTGGAGAAGACAGGGCTCCTGATCAGCCGCGAAAGGTCAGCGCTGCCTTCGAGCATCGTTTCGAACCTGTTGAGGTCGGCCTCGACGCTGGCGACCGAATTGGTCTGCAGCGCGAGTTCGAACAGCGAACCCGCATAGCGTTCTGCGACACCTGAGATTGGCGATGACGATTGGGCCACGGACCGTCTTTTCTCTTGTCTGACAGGCCGCAGATTGTTGGCGCGAGCAAAAACTCTGGCTAAATCTTTGACCTTACTGCATTTTTCCAAGCACGGAGGCGCGGCTTCCGCTATCCCCGGTCGAAAGTCGATTGCCGTCTAGCACAGGCATTTTCAGACCGCAATGCGTCGTCCGGCATGGTTTTCAGGCACTATTGTCGCATCCGGTGGGCGAGTTCAGCAACCAACCCCGGATTGGTCCCCGATTCAGGGCAAAAAGCCGAAGGCGAAGGCAAGCGGCAGCGCCGCCAGCACCAGCTCGACGACGATGGACGCCCAGTTGAACGGCGTGTTGGCGCCGTCCGACATCATCGACAGCAGCCGGCCGAAGGCGGTGAATAGCCAGGAGAAGCCGAGCGCCATGTAGAGTAGCGGCTGCGCCAAGAGGATGCAGCACAAGCTGAGGCCGAGATAGAACCCCGACATCCGGCCGCGCCCCTCGGCGATGGCCGCTGCCTTCTCCGGTCTGACCTGCAGCCGCAGGATGCGGAACGCCAGCTGTGGAGCCAGGAACAGCAGCAGGCCGAACAGCAGGGTCACGACGGCGCTCGACCATGCCAGCCACTCGCCCTGGCTCATCGGCCATGGAAACGCAAATTCCATCTTGTCCCCTCGTAAATGCATGCTCGAAATTTCGCGCATTCTAGCGAAGCAAGAGACATGCGCCAGATAGGCACCGGCAATTTACGGAAAGCTATAAGCCCAACGTGAACGCGACTGTCGCTTCGACCGCGCTGACTAAGGACTCCATAGGATGAGCTGTGGCTCTCCGTACAATTCGTTTATTGTAAGCACATAAGACCACAAGGAGTTCGGCGCATGAAGACAATGCAACTACGAGAAGCGAAGGCCAGCCTTTCCGCACTGGTTGAGGCTGCGGAGAACGGCGAGCCCACGGTCATCACCAAGCACGGCGAGCCCGCAGCCATGGTTGGGCCAATTGATGAAGGAAGAAAGCTCCATCCGAAGAACAGCCAAAAAGATTTCGTGGATTTCCTGCTTCAGTATCCAGGCGGCATGGAGCTTGAGCGGAACGAATCGCCATCGCGGGAAGCGGAGCTCTGACCGGCTAACTGCTGGGGAACAGCCTGTCCGTTTGACTGCTCGGAAGCGTAATTCGATACCTCACAAAAAGCTCTGCGGGTCGATGTCGACCTGGACTCGCACCGAGCCCCTTATCTTCGGTCCTTCGGCCAGCATGGTGCGAATGAACCCTTGCATGTCGGCGCGCCGTTCGCCCTGGATCAGCAGGCGAAAGCGATGGCGGCCGCCGATCAATGACAGCGGCGCCTCGGCCGGGCCGAGCACGAACAGGTCGATGGCTTGCGGCGCGGCGCGACGCAGGCCACGGGCGTGCCCTTCGGCTTCGGCCCGTGTCGCCGCGCTGACGATGACGCCGGCGAGCCTGCCAAAGGGCGGCAGCCCCGCCCGCTCACGCTCGGCGATCTCGCGCTCGTAGAAGGCCTCGGCATCGCCGGAGACGATCGCCCGCATCACCGGATGGTCCGGCTGGAAGGTCTGCAGCAGGCCGAGGCTTTTCTTGCCGGTGCGGCCGGCGCGGCCGGTCACCTGGCTGAGCAGTTGGAACGTGCGCTCGGCGGCGCGCGGATCGCCATTGGCAAGGCCGAGATCGGCATCGACCACACCGACCAGCGTCATGTTGGGAAAATTATGCCCCTTGGCGACGAGTTGCGTGCCGATGACAATGTCGGCCTCGCCGTTGGCGATGGCTTCGAGCTCGAGCCGCAGCCGCCGCACGCCACCCATCAGGTCGGACGACAGTACGATGGTGCGGGCATCGGGGAAATGCGCGACGACCTCCTCGGCGATGCGCTCGACGCCCGGCCCGCAGGCGACCAGATGGTCGAGCGTGCCGCATTCGGGGCAGGCCTCTGGCCGGCGTTCATTGTGCCCGCAATGGTGGCAGACGAGCTGGCCGCGAAAGCGGTGCTCGACCAGCCAGGCCGAGCAGACCCGACAGCCGAAGCGGTGGCCGCAGACCCGGCAGAGCGTCAGCGGCGCATAGCCGCGCCTGTTGAGGAACAGCAGCGACTGTTCCTTTCTTTCCAGCGTCTGCCGCATATGGCCGAGCAGCACCGGCGACAGGAAGCCGCCGCGTGCCGGCGGCGCGCGCCGCATGTCGACCGTCTTGAGATCGGGAAGTGCCGCCTCGGCAAAGCGCGCCGAAAGCACCGCCCTGCTGTAGCGGCCCTGGCTAGCATTGACCCGGCTTTCGACTGACGGTGTGGCCGAAGCGAGCACGACCGGAAAACCGCCGATATGGCCGCGCACCACGGCCATGTCGCGGGCGTTGTAAAAGACGCGATCCTCCTGCTTGTAGGCGGGATCGTGCTCTTCGTCGACGATGATCAGTCCAAGTTCCCTGAACGGCAGAAACAGCGCCGAACGAGCGCCGGCGACGACCCGCACGCCGCCTTCCGTTACTTGCCGCCAAACCTTTTCGCGCATCCTTGGCGGCAGGTCCGAGTGCCACTCCGCCGGCTTGGCGCCGAACCGCTCCTGGAAACGTTCGAGGAAGGCGTGGGTCAGCGCAATTTCCGGCAGCAGGATCAACACCTGCGTGCCACGGTCGAGCGCGGCCGCGACCGCCTCGAAATAGACCTCCGTCTTGCCGGATCCGGTTACACCATCGAGCAGGGTGACGCCGAATGTACCGGTCGCGACATTGGCGCGCAGCGTCTCGGCGGCATCGCTCTGGTCGGGCATCAGTGCCGGCACGGCGTAGCCGGGATCGGGTGCTGCGACCACCGGCCGCGGCGGGATCATCACCGTCTCGAATACGCCCTGCGCCCTCAGCCCGTCCACCACCGTCGACGACACGCCTGCCGCATGCGCCAGGCCCGACCGCGTCCAGGCAAGTCCGCCTTCAGTTGTCTCCAGCACGCGCGTCCTCGCCTCCGTCATCCGGTCGGGCTTGGCGAAGGTGCGCTGCAGCCCTTCGATCCACGGTTCCGGGTCGAACGCCTCCGGTGCCCTGAGCAGCATGCGCGCCACCATGCCGGGCGGCGACAGCGTGTATTGCGCCACCCAATCGACAAAACGCCGCATCGCGCGGTCGATCGGCGGGCAGTCGAAAACCTGCTCGATCGGTCGCAATTTCTTCGCGTCGACCTTTTCGACGGCGCCGTCCCAGACGATGCCGGCGACCTGGCGGGGCCCAAGCGGAACGCGCACGATCGAGCCCGGCACCACGCGCATGCCAGCCGGCACGGCATAGGTGTAGGGGCGCTCGGCGGGCATCGGCACCAGCACCGGTGCGGCCGCGACAAAGGGCGAATCTTCGATCATGAGGCGTGACCTTGCCCCGACTTTGGTCTAGATCAAAGTCCGACCCCAAATGTGCATGACATGCGCATGAAAAATCTTCAGGAGACAGCCATGAAATTTTTTGTCGACACCGCCGATGTCAAGGAAATCCGCGAGCTGAACGATTTGGGGCTGCTCGACGGCGTAACCACCAATCCGTCGCTGATCCTGAAATCCGGCGGCAAGATCGCCGACGTCACAAGAGAGATCTGCGAGATCGTCAAGGGCCCAGTCTCGGCCGAAGTCGTCGCCACCGAATACAAGGACATGATGGCGGAGGCCAAGATCCTGGCCAGAATCGCCGACAATGTCTGCATCAAGGTGCCGCTGACGCTCGACGGCCTGAGAGCCTGCAAGGACATCCGGTCGGACGGCCGCATGGTCAACGTCACGCTGTGCTTCTCGGCCACGCAGGCGCTGCTCGCCGCCAAGGCCGGCGCCTCGTTCATCTCGCCCTTCGTCGGCCGCATCGACGACAGCGGCTGGGACGGCATGGAGCTGATTGCCGATATCCGCACCATCTACGACAATTATGACTTCCAGACCGAAATCCTGACCGCTTCGGTGCGCACCGTGAACCATGTCAAGCAGGCGGCGCTGATCGGTGCCGATGTCATCACCGCCCCGCCGGCGACGCTCAAGGCACTGGTCAAGCACCCGCTGACCGACAAGGGCCTGGAGCTGTTCCTCGCCGACTGGGCAAAGACTGGCCAGACGATCGGCTGAAGCGAAGGTCGGCGGCGGCCATCACACCTTCGTCATTCCCGGGGCGAAGCGAACGCGAAGCGGAGCGCAGGCCCTGGGATGACGAAGCGAAAGATGTTTCGGCCAATGTCGAAGGCTTGCCGCTGAAAGATTTATCGACGACCGCCGTGCCGAGGTTCTAACCCGCCACTGTTTTGCCGTGCTTGATCAGATCCTGGGCGATCGACAGCCGCAGCACATCTGCCAGTTCGCGCGCCGCACGGTTCTCGGCGTCGATCTGTGCCCGGTATGACGCGAATTCCTGGCGCGGCCTGTCGTATGAGGCCGGAATCGAGCGCTTGCCCCTCGCTATGACCGTGCCGGTCTTGGCATCGCTGAGCACATAGTTCGCGGTCAGCGTCACCGTGCCGGCGGTCGGCTCGTCCTCGTCGGTCGTGACCTGCTCGATTGCCGCCGATTCGACGAGTTCGGAGACGCCGAGATCAAGCGAATAGACCGGCGAAGCCGGCTCGCCGGCGCCCTGGCCGAGCGCGAAGATCAAATTGTTGCGGACCTGCTGGGCGTAGCGGGTCTTGACCGGCTTGACCGAGATCGATGCCAGTTCGGCAGCAGCGCCGAACTGCGAGCCGGCGACCAGCGGCGCGCTTGAATAGAGCGGCCGCACCGTGCAGGCGGAAACCAGCGCCACCGAGGCGAGCAGCCCGCAAAGCACGAAACGGCGCAGCGTCAGCTCCGCTTTTTTCGGATCAGGCAACAACATTGACGATCCTCTGCGGCACGATGATCACCTTGCGCGGCGCCTTACCTTCGAGCGCTTTCTGCACGAAGTCGAGGGCCAGAACCGCTTTTTCGACCGCACCTTGGTCCGCGTCGCGGGCAATTGTCAAATCGCCGCGCTTCTTGCCGTTGACCTGGACCGGCAGCACGATCTCGGCGTCGACGACAAGCGACGGATCGTAGTCCGGCCAGGGCCGTTCGGCGACAAGATCGGTGCCGCCGAGCATCTGCCAGCACTCTTCGGCAAGATGCGGCATGACCGGCGCGATCAGGTGCACTAGGATCTCGACGGCCTCACGGCAGGCCGCTTGCAGCGCCGGACCGGCCTTGCCCTCAGCCGCCTCGTTGAGCGGTACTGTCAAGGCATTGGCGAGCTCATAGATGCGCGCGATGGCGCGGTTGAAGGCGAGCTTTTCGATATCCTCGCCGACCGACTTCAGGATCTTGTGCGCTGCCTTGGACACTGCCCCGGCCTCGCCGTCCTTCGCTTTTTCTGGCCGAACTCCGGCGAGCGATTCGGCAGCCGTCGACACCAGCCGCCAGATGCGCTGGATGAAGCGATGCGCGCCGGCCGCACCCTCGTCGGTCCATTCGACATCGCGTTCGGGCGGCGAGTCCGACAGCATGAACCAGCGCGCCGTATCGGCGCCGTAGCCGTCGGTGATCTCTTCCGGGCTCACCGTATTCTTCTTCGACTTCGACATTTTTTCGAGCGGACCGATCACCGCCTCTTCGCCAGTGGCGATTTCGAAGGCGCGGCGCTTGCCGTCGGCGTCCTCCAGCCTGACCTCGCTTGGCGCGAGCCAGCGGCCGTTCGAGGCGCCGCCAACCCGATAGGTCTCGTGAACCACCATGCCTTGCGTGAACAGGCCCCTGAACGGCTCGGCGAGATCGACATGGCCGGTCTCGCGCATGGCGCGGGTGAAAAAGCGCGAATAGAGCAAATGCAGGATCGCGTGCTCGATGCCGCCAATATACTGGTCGACCGGCAGCCATTCAGTCGCGGCCTTGGGATCGGTCGGATCGTTGGCCCAGGGCGCGGTGAAGCGCGCGAAATACCACGAAGAATCGACGAACGTGTCCATCGTGTCGGTTTCGCGCCGCGCATCCTTGCCGCAACGCGGGCATTTGACGTGCCGCCATGTCGGATGGCGATCGAGCGGATTGCCAGGCCGGTCGAACTCGATGTCATCCGGCAGCTTGACCGGCAGGTCGGCTTTCGGCACCGGCACCACGCCGCAATCTTCGCAATGGATCATCGGGATCGGGCAGCCCCAATAGCGCTGGCGCGAAATGCCCCAGTCGCGCAGGCGGAAATTCACCTTGCGCTCGGCCATCGGCCGGTTGCCGATGGTCTTCTGTTCGAGCAGCTTCGCCACCTCGTCGAATGCCTGATCCGGCTTCATGCCGTCGAGGAAGCGCGAATTGATCATCACGCCGTCGCCGACATAGGCCTCGTCGATGATCTGGAAGCTTCCTTGATTCTCGCCTTCCGGCATCACCACCGGAATGACCGGAAGGCCGTATTTGTTGGCGAAGTCGAGGTCGCGCTGGTCACCGGACGGGCAGCCGAAAATGGCACCGGTGCCGTAGTCCATCAGCACGAAATTGGCGACGTAGACGGGCAGCGTCCACTTCTCGTCGAACGGATGGACGACGCGGATGCCGGTATCGAAACCCTTCTTCTCGGCCGTCTCCAAGGCCGCCACCGAAGTGCCCATGTGGCGGACTTCGTCGATGAACTTTGCCAGCGCCGGATTGTCTTTGGCGGCCTTTTTGGCCAGCGGATGGTCGGCCGCAATCGCCATGAAGGAGGCGCCGAAGATGGTGTCGGGCCTGGTCGTATAGACTTCGAGCTCATGCTCGCCGGCGACCGGCTTGGCCAGCGGCCAGCGGATCAGCAGGCCTTCCGAACGGCCGATCCAGTTCGCCTGCATCAGCTTCACTTTTTCCGGCCAGTCGTCGAGTTGATCGAGCGAATCCAGCAGATCCTGCGCGTAGTCGGAGATCTTGAAAAACCACTGCGTCAGCTCGCGCTGTTCCACCAGCGCGCCCGAGCGCCAGCCGCGCCCGTCGATGACCTGCTCGTTGGCAAGCACCGTCATGTCCTCCGGATCCCAGTTGACCTTGGAGGATTTGCGCGTCACCAGACCCTTCTCGACGAAATCGAGGAACAGCATCTGCTGGCGGTGATAGTAGTCGACATCGCAGGTGGCGAACTCGCGCGCCCAATCGAGCGACAGGCCCATGACCTTGAGCTGCTCGCGCATGGCGGCAATGTTCTGATAGGTCCAGTCCTTGGGATGGACCTTGTTCTGCATCGCTGCGTTTTCGGCTGGCATGCCAAAGGCGTCCCAGCCCATCGGGTGCAGCACGTTGAAACCCTTGGCCCGCTTGTAGCGCGCCACCACGTCGCCCATCGTATAGTTGCGGGTATGGCCGATATGGATGCGGCCCGAAGGATAGGGGAACATCTCCAGCACGTAGTATTTCGGGCGCGGGTCGTCATTGTCGGCTTCGAACAGCTTCTTGGCGTCCCAGGCCTTCTGCCATTTGGGCTCTGACGCGCGCGGATTGTATCGTTCGGTTGCCATCGGGTGTTTTTCACTTAAAAGCATGCGCGAGCCGCCGGACAATGCCCAGGCGGCTCAGGAAATGTCGTCGCGGTGTTCACCATGGATTACCGGACCCGTCAACTGCGGCGATCCGGCGAAAAGCCAAACACAGGCAGGATATAGGCATGGCGAGCGCCGTCGAACAGCTTTTCACCGTCAAAGCAAGGATCGCTACCGCCGAGCGCGAGGCAGGACACGAGGCCGGAGCGGTGACGGTGGTCGCGGTCTCGAAAACCTTCGACGCCGCCGATATCCGTCCGGTCATCGAAGCCGGCCAGCGCGTCTTCGGCGAAAACCGCGTCCAGGAAGCACAAGCCAAATGGCCGGCCCTGCGGGCGGTGTTTCCCGACATCGAGCTACATCTGATCGGTCCGCTGCAATCGAACAAGGCAAAGGAAGCGGTCGCGCTGTTCGACGTCATCGAGACCGTCGATCGCGAAAAGATTGCCGCGGAACTGGCCAAGGAGATCGCCAGGCAGCGCCGGTCACCAAGGCTCTATGTCCAGGTCAACACGGGCTCCGAGCCGCAAAAGGCCGGCATCGAGCCGCGCGAGGCCGTCGCCTTCGTCGCCCGCTGCCGCTCGGTTCACGCCCTCGCCATCGAAGGGCTGATGTGCATCCCGCCGGCCGACGAGAACCCCGGTCCGCATTTCGCGCTGCTGGAAAAGCTTGGGCTTGAGGCCGGCGTCGACAAGCTCTCCATGGGCATGTCCGCCGACTACGAAACCGCGATCGCCTTCGGCGCGACCAGTGTCAGGGTTGGATCGGCGATTTTCGGCGCCAGATGAGGCGCAGCCGGCCTTAGGCCACAGGCTGACATTGACTAAGCCAGCGTATAGAAACGGAACGTTTCGTTCCTATATGGTCGAGTTATTCTCAACCCGTCTGGAGCCACCATGCGTTACAATCAACTTGGAAATACGGGGATGTTCGTCTCCGAACTTTGCCTCGGCACGATGACGTTCGGCGCGGCCGGCGAGAATGCCCAATGGGGTCTGATCGCCAGCCTCGACCAGAGGGGCGTCGACGAGATCGTCGCCCGCTCGCTCGCCGCCGGCGTCAATTTCTTCGACACGGCGGATGTCTATTCCTTCGGCGCCTCGGAACGGCTTCTCGGCCAGTCGCTCAGGAACCTTGGCGTCAACCGACAGGACGTGATCATCGCCACCAAGGTTCATGGCGCCATGGGCGGCGGCCCGAACCAGCGCGGTTCCTCGCGCGGCCACATCATGGATTCGGTCGAGAGCAGCCTCGAGCGGCTACAGCTCGATCACATAGATCTCTACCAACTGCACGGCACCGACACAGTGACGCCGATCGACGAGACACTGCGGGCGCTCGACGACCTGGTTGCCGCCGGCAAGGTCCGCTATGTCGGCGCCTCGAACTGGCAGGCCTGGCGCATCGCCAAGGCGCTGGGTATTGCCGAGCGCAAGGGCTTTGCCCGCTTCGAGACCGTGCAATCGTATTATTCGATCGCCGGCCGCGATCTCGAGCGCGAGATCGTGCCGCTGCTCAACGAAGAGAAGCTCGGGCTGATGGTCTGGTCGCCGATGGCGGGCGGCCTGCTCTCCGGCAAATACGGACCGGGCGCCCCCGGCAATGGCGAGGGCCGCCGCGCCAGCTTCAATTTCCCGCCGGTCAATGAGGACCGTGCCTGGGCAGCGGTCGCCGTCATGCGCGAGATCGCGGCCAAGCACGGTGTCAGCGTCGCCACGGTGGCGCTCGGCTATGTCCTGGCCAAACCGTTCGTGATGAGCGTCATCATCGGCGCCAGCCGCATGGAGCAGCTGGAACAGAACCTTGCGGCCACCGAGTTGCAGCTCGATGCCGATGACCTTGTTCGGCTCGACGAAGTCAGTGCCCTGCCCGCCGAATACCCTGGCTGGATGCTGGAGCGTCAGGCGGCCGGTCGGCGTCCGGCGCCCTTTGTGCCGAAAAAGTAGTTAATCTTACCTTCGATTTGATGCTTCGGGAGCCGGCCGGCTCCCGATCGTTTTGGGCTCAGGTCAGCCGGACAGTCTCGACCAAAAAGTCCAAAAAGGCCCGCACCCGCGCCGGCAGATGCTTGCCTTGGCCGACATAGACGGCGTGGGTGAGTTCCTCGTCGCCGGGGTTGAACTCTTCCAGCAGCGGCAGGAGCCGGCCGGCGGCAATGTCGGCCTCCACGTGCCAACGTGCTAACCGGGCAATGCCCGCCCCAGAGAGCGCCATCAGCCGCATCGCCTCGCCGTCGCTGACCAGCGTATTTCCGATGATCGACAGGGTGGTCGGCTTGCCGGCCGCGTCGATAAAAGGCCAGCCCTCGAGGTGACGTACGAAACGGAAGCCCATCCGGTTGTGACGATCGAGATCGGCGGGCGTCTTGGGCGTGCCACGCGCTTCGAGATACGACGGCGCCGCAACGACGACCACCCGGCTCTGCCCGAGCTTGCGCGCCACCAACCGCGATTCGCCGAGCGGTCCGGCGCGGATGGCGACGTCAGCGCGCTCCTCCATCAGGTCGATGACATCGTCGGTCAACACCAGATCGACCGAGATTTCGGGGTAGCGTTCTAGGAAACGCGGCAAAAGCGGGATCAGCCGATGCTGCCCGAAAGGCACGTAGCTGTTGATCCGCAGCCGGCCACGCGGCGCGGCACCCGCCGCTGCCTCGCGCTCGGCCGCTGCCATGTCGGCCAGGATGCGCACGCCGCTGTCGAAGAACGCCGCCCCCTCCGGCGTCAGTTGCAGCTTGCGCGTCGAACGGCTGACCAGCCGCGCGCCAAGCCGCGCCTCCAGCCGCGCGATCAGCTTGCTCACCGCCGACGGCGTCATCCGCAACGCGCGGGCAGCGGCCGAAAAGCTGCCCACCTCGACGACGCGGACGAACACTTCGATCTCGCCGGAGCGATTGATGTCGGGCCTAGCCATTGGTGAATCTATTTCACAGACGATGTGCCCGATGCAAGGCTGGTTCACAGCACATCGCGGCACGATCTTCCGGATTGGGGCGTGGGAGGACACGGCGCCCGTCGTCAAAACCGGTCGTCATCGAAGTGGGAACCGCCATGCCCCTTGCTCTTTACGCTCTAGCCGCCGGCGCCTTTGGCATCGGCGTCACCGAATTCGTCATCATGGGCCTGCTGCTCGACGTCAGCACCGATCTCGGCGTCTCGATCTCAGCTGCCGGCCAGCTGATTTCCGGCTATGCGCTCGGCGTTGTCATCGGCGCGCCGCTGCTGACGATCGCAACCGGCCGCTGGCCGCGCAAAACCGTGCTTCTGGCGCTGATGGCAATTTTCACGCTGGGCAACCTCGCTTGTGCGCTTGCCCCAGACTACTGGACGCTGATGGGTGCGCGCGTGCTGACCGCCTTCGCCCACGGCACCTTCTTCGGCGTCGGCTCGGTCGTGGCGACCGGACTGGTGGCGCCCAACAAGAAAGCCTCGGCGCTCGCCCTGATGTTCACCGGCCTGACCATCGCCAACATCCTCGGCGTGCCCTTCGGCACATGGCTCGGCCAGGCCTTCGGCTGGCGCGCGACCTTCTGGGCGGTGACGCTGGTCGGCATCGCCGCCTTCGCCATCATTCTCCTGCTGGTGCCGCGCAGCCGAACAGAACCTGAGGAGAGCAATTTGCGCGCCGATCTCGCCGTGCTCGGCCGCACGCCTGTCCTGCTTGGCTTTGCCACCACCGTGCTTGGCTATGCCGGCGTCTTCGCCGTTTTCACCTACATCGCCCCGTTGCTGACCGAGATCACCGGTTTTGAGGAAGCAGCGGTGTCGCCTATCCTGCTGGTCTTCGGCGGCGGCCTCATCGCCGGCAACCTCGCCGGCGGCAAGTTCGCCGACCGCTGGCTGGTACCTTCCGTTCTCGGAAGTCTCGTCGTCCTGGCGCTGGTGCTCGGCACCATGACCTTCGCCCTGCACAGCCAGGTCATGGCCGTTATCTATGTCGGCCTGCTCGGCGCCGCCGCCTTCGCCACTGTGGCGCCGCTGCAGATGTGGGTACTGGAAAAGGCACAAGGCGCCGGCCAGAGCCTCGCCTCATCCTTCAACATCGCCGCCTTCAACCTCGGCAATGCGGCCGGCGCCTGGCTCGGCGGCGTGGTCATCGCCCATGGTCCCGGCCTCGACGCCGTCACCTGGGTCGCGGCCCTGTTGCCGCTTTCAGCGCTTGCCGTGGCGGCGTTTGCGCTGCGCCTCGACCGAGATCCTGTCCTCGCCACACCGGAAATCGCGCGGTCATAGAACAGCAAACCTCAACCAATCTTTGAAACAGCCATCCTTCCACAAGGAGCAAACCCATGGATTATCGAAATCTTGGCGCATCAGGCCTGAAGGTCCCGGCGCTCTCGTTCGGCGCTGGAACCTTCGGCGGTTCAGGCCCGCTGTTCGGCGCCTGGGGCAACAGCGATGCGACGGAAGCACGGCGGCTGGTCGATATCTGCCTTGAGGCCGGCGTCAACCTGTTCGACACCGCCGATGTCTATTCGAATGGCGCTTCCGAACAAGTGCTCGGCGCTGCCATCAAGGGCCGCCGCGACGCCGTGCTGATCTCGACCAAGACCTCGCTGCCGATGGGCGACGGTCCCAACGATGCCGGCTCGTCACGTTCACGCCTGATCAAGGTCGTCGAAGACGCGCTGAAGCGTCTTGGCACCGATTACATCGACCTGCTGCAACTGCACGCCTTCGACGCCGCAACACCGATCGAGGAGGTGCTGTCGACACTGGACAGTCTCGTGCGCGCCGGCAAGCTGCGTTATGTCGGCGTCTCCAATTTTTCCGGCTGGCAAGCGATGAAATCGCTCGGCCTGGCGGACAGATACGGCTATCCCCGATACGTCGCCCATCAGGTCTATTATTCGCTGATCGGGCGCGACTATGAATGGGAGTTGATGCCGCTCGGCCTCGACCAGGGCGTCGGTGCGCTGGTGTGGAGCCCGCTCGGCTGGGGCCGCCTGACCGGCAAGATTCGCCGCGGCGAAAAGTTGCCGGAGAAAAGCCGACTGCACGATACCGCAAGCTTCGGACCGCCCGTCGAGGACGAGCATCTCTATCGGGTGGTCGACGCGCTTGATGTTATCGCCGAGGAAACCGGCAAGACCGTACCGCAGATCGCCATCAACTGGCTGCTGCAGCGGCCGACCGTCGCCTCCGTCATCATCGGCGCGCGCAACGAGGAGCAGTTGCGCCAGAATCTCGGCGCCGTCGGATGGTCATTGACAGCCGAGCAGATGGAGAAGCTCGACACGGCAAGTGAGGTCACCGCACCCTACCCGTATTTTCCCTATCGCCGGCAGGAGGGGTTTGCCCGGCTGAACCCGCCCGCAGTCTGACGCTCCAAAAGCTGGGCGGCGGCTCCCAGGCTGCCGCCCGCCCGGCTAATGTAGCACGAACTCGCCGTCGACCTTGCGCCATTCGTTCGGCGCGATCAGCTTCTGATGCGTGTAGCTGACCGAATGCAGCGGGCCTTCGAGCTTGGCCTGCCAGAACTCGATGAAGCGGATCAGCACCGGAAATTTCGGGGCGATGTCGTAATCCTGCCAGATGAAGCTCTGCAGCAGATGCGGATGATCGGGAAAGTGATAAAGAATCTTGGCCGTGGTCAAGCCATAGCCCTTGAGCATCAGGTCCATTTCGGAATGGTCGCGCATTGCGGTCCCCTGGTTGATTCTCCTTCCTCCCGGCCTGAAATTGTGCACCCCATTTGCTTAATCGTCTATTGATATTTCTATGATCGAACCAGATTCCTCCCGCAAAAACATGTGCTTAGCAGCCACCTCACGAGAGTGCTGACACCGCCTGGTAAAGGCGCCTGCGGCATCCCGCCGCGCGAATCCAACGTCTAATGTTGCCGTCGCGGCCGAACTGTTAATAATGCGCGCGAATTCGCAGCCGCATCGCTGCGATCCTGCCGGCAGTCAAGCCGGCGGTTTGGTTTTGGGGAGGAAGGTGAAGAATGTCCGATGTTCATGTCCATCGCGTCCAGCCGGCGTGGAAGAAGTACGCGCTGATTGACAATGACACCTACCTGAAATGGTACGCCGACAGCGTCAAGAGCCCGGACAAGTTTTGGGGCAAGCACGGCAAGCGCATCGACTGGTTCAAGCCGTACAGCAAGGTCAAGAACACGTCCTTCGACGGCAAGGTCTCGATCAAATGGTTCGAGGATGGCCAGACCAACGTTTCCTGGAACTGCATCGACCGGCATCTGAAGAAGCGCGGCGAACAGACCGCCATCATCTGGGAAGGCGACAATCCCTACGACGACAGGAAGATCACCTATAACGAGCTTTACGCGCATGTCTGCCGCCTCGCCAATGTGATGAAGAAGCACGGCGTCAAGAAGGGCGACCGCGTCACTATCTACATGCCGATGATCCCGGAGGCCGCTTATGCGATGCTCGCCTGCACGCGCATCGGCGCCATTCATTCGGTCGTCTTCGGCGGCTTTTCGCCGGATGCGCTGGCCGGACGCATCGACGACTGCAAGTCGACCTTCGTCATCACCGCCGACGAAGGCCTACGCGGCGGCAAGTCTATCCCGTTGAAGGACAACACCGACAAGGCGATCGAGATCGCCGCCAAGGCTGGAACGAAAGTCGAAAAGGTCTTGGTAGTACGCCGCACCGGCGGCAAGACCGGCTGGGCTGCCGGGCGCGACGTCTGGTACCATGACGAGGTCGCCACGGTTAAGGCCGAATGCAAGCCCGAGAAGATGAACGCCGAGGACCCGCTGTTCATCCTCTACACATCCGGCTCGACCGGCAAGCCGAAGGGCGTGCTGCACACCACCGCCGGCTATCTCGTCTATGTCTCGATGACCCACCAATATGTCTTCGACTATCACGACGGTGATATCTACTGGTGCACCGCCGATGTCGGCTGGGTCACCGGCCACAGCTATATCGTCTACGGGCCGCTCGCCAACGGCGCCACCACGCTGATGTTCGAAGGCGTGCCGAACTACCCGTCGCAGTCGCGTTTCTGGGACGTGATCGACAAGCACAAGGTCAACATCTTCTACACTGCGCCGACGGCGCTGCGCGCGCTGATGGGTGCTGGCGATGCCCATGTCACCAAAACGTCGCGCAAGTCGCTGCGCGTGCTCGGCACCGTCGGCGAGCCGATCAATCCGGAAGCCTGGGAGTGGTATTTCAACGTCGTCGGCAACGGCAAGGTGCCGATCGTCGACACCTGGTGGCAGACCGAGACCGGCGGCATCATGATCACGCCGGTTCCGGGCGCCACCCACCTCAAGGCGGGTTCGGCGACGCGGCCCTTCTTTGGCGTCAACCCGCAGCTGGTCGATGCCGACGGCAAGGTACTGGAAGGCGAAGCCAGCGGCAATCTTTGTATTGCCGACTCATGGCCGGGCCAGATGCGCACCGTCTATGGCGATCACGACCGCTTCGTGCAGACCTATTTCTCGACCTACAAGGGCAGGTACTTCACCGGCGACGGCTGCCGCCGCGATGCTGACGGCTACTACTGGATCACCGGCCGCGTCGACGACGTCATCAACGTCTCAGGCCACCGCATGGGCACCGCCGAGGTCGAATCGGCGCTGGTTTCGCATGAGAAGGTCTCAGAGGCGGCCGTCGTCGGCTACCCGCACGATATCAAGGGCCAGGGCATCTACTGCTATGTCACGCTGATGGCCGGCGAGACGCCAAGCGAGGAATTGCGCCAGGAGCTCGTCGCCCATGTCCGCAAGGAGATCGGCGCCATCGCTTCGCCCGACAAGATCCAGTTCGCGCCCGGCCTGCCGAAGACGCGTTCCGGCAAGATCATGAGGCGCATTCTGCGCAAGATCGCCGAGGACGATTTTGCCACGCTCGGCGACACCTCGACGCTCGCCGATCCGGCGGTCGTCGACGACCTGATCGCCAACCGGCAAAACAAGAAGGGCTGATGCAACCCGCATTGGGCGCCGTCACCGAGCTTTGGCGCTATCCCGCGAGCTCGCTCGCCGGCGAGTTCCAGGAGGCGATCTCCGTCGACTGGTATACCGTCGAAGGCGACCGCCTGTTTGGTCTTGTCGATACCTCAACCGATGAAATCGCACGGCCCGACCGCGAAGCGAAATGGCACAAGGTGCCCCGCATCCGCACCCGGCTGTCGCAGGCCGGCGAATTGCAAGTCGCGGTCCCGGACGGCGACTGGCTGGCCGCACCTGGCGCCGATAGCGACCGCGCCATTTCCGCCTATCTCGGCTTTGCGGCTTCCATCCGGCCGTTCCGCCGGGAAAATGCGGCTCCGGATTACGCCGGCCCTCTGCTGACGGAACGCTACGTCAAAGCCCCTATTCATCTGCTGACCACCGCCTCACTGGCGCGTTTGAAAGTGCTGCATCCAGAGGGCACCGCCAACCCGCGCCGCTTCCGCCCCAACATCGTCGTCGATATGCCGGAGGTCGAGGGGTCGTTCCCCGAAACGGAATGGATCGGGCGCAAGCTGGCAATCAGCGACCTGCTCCTGACCATCTCCGAGCCGTGCCGCCGCTGCGGCTTCACCATCATTGGCCAGGACGGGTTCGACCACGACCCGGCAATCCTGCGCAGCCTGGTCCGCCACAACGCCCATAACCTCGGCGTCTACTGTACCGTCGATCGACCGGCCTGCGTCGAGATCGGCGCCCCGATGCGCCTCCTGTAGCTATCGGTACAAATCCGCCCGCGTCGGCGGCAGGCCGCTCGGCCCACGCGCGCGCCTGGTGGCGACGGTCTGGAAAATCTGCGCCGAGGCGCGTTCGAAGGTAATCGAGCAGCCGGTGAGATAAAGCAGCCAGAGCCGCGCCTTGGCTTCGCCGACCTCGGCGATGGCTTCGTCGAAGCGTGCGTGGAGGCGCTCGGCCCACAGCCTGCAGGTGCGCGCATAGTGCTCGCGCAAATTTTCGACGTCGTAGACGAGGAAGCCGTGCGCCTCGAGATTGCCGAGCGTCATGCCGATCGTATCGAGTTCGCCGCCCGGAAAAATGTATTTGATCAGCGCCTTGAATTCCGGCCCCTTGCGCAGCGTCTTCTTCATGTTGCCCTTGTCGCGCCGAGTGATGGCGTGGTGCAGATAGATGCCGCCGGGCTTGAGCAGGCGATGGATCCTCGAGAAATAGGCCGCATGGTTGGCAAGCCCCAGATGCTCGAACATGCCGATCGACGAGATCTTGTCGAAGGAGCCGGACAGCTCGGCATAGGACTTGATCTCGATGGTGATGCGGTCCTCCAGCCCCTCGGCGCGGATGCGTTCGCGGGCGAGCTCGGTCTGTGCCTCCGACAGCGAGACGCCGTGGCCGACGACGCCATAATTCTTCACCGCATGGATGAGCATTGCTCCCCAGCCGCAGCCTATGTCGAGCAGTTTTTCGCCGGGCTTCAGCCGAAGCTTGCGGCAGATATGGTCGAGCTTGTCTCTCTGGGCCTGATCGATATCGTTGGCGAAATCCTTGAAGTAGCCGCAGCTGTAGACCATGCGCTCGTCGAGGAAGAGCCGGTAGAATGCGTTGGAAATGTCGTAGTGATGCTGGATCGCCTCCTGGCTCGAACCGCTGACGTAAGGATTGCGGCCGGAAAGATCGGTTCGCGTCGTCATCTGTTTTCGCGAAAACAGCACCGCCGGCAGGTCGCGCAGGATCGCCAGCTTCGGCAGTGTCTTGAGCTTGGTCCTGAGCTTGCCATGCGTCGGCAAGGCGTAGAAATCGAACAGTGATCCGTCTTCGACGTCGACCGCCTTGGCAATCCACATCTCGATCAGCGTCGATAAAGAGGGCCGACGTACGATCTGCCAGACGATGTCCTGATCGTTGATGGTGAGCACCGGGCCGGTAGCCGGGCCGATCCGCTCGCCTGTCCACAGCCTCACCGCGAAACCCGGCTTCAGCGTTTCGATGACCGTCCGAACAATCCGGGCCGCTCTCTCGGCTGCTTCCATCCCCGTCCTCCCTTACCCGGCAAAATAGTGGCCCGGAACAATAGCGGCTCGATCTTGCCTGCCCGATCGGCGGGCCGCAAGCCGCTTGGGCGCGCAAGCACGCTTGTTCAGGATTTTCGGGCGCCGCGCCTTGCCATTTGCCGGATGACACCCCATCATGAGGAAGTGTTCAACAAATCGAAAGGAGGTGATCCGATGTCGAGTGATTTCGTTTTCCAGAACGTGGCCTCAGCGGATTGCACTTTCGGGAAGCAGTCTTCCCGTTAAGGCGCGAAATGCGCGGCTGGCGACCAGTGTCGCCGCCAGGAGCCGCGCCATGGACGGAAACACGGAAGGCCGCCGGCTTCGCGAGAAGCGGCGGCCTTTTCCTTTTTGGGCTGTTGTCCCCTACTTGGTTACGGTCAACATCTCGACGTTGCGCGCTATATCCTGGAAAGCCTGGTTGAGTTCCGTTCCATTGGCCGCCTGATAGAAGTGCTTGATCTTGGCGGTGTCCGGGCTCGCACAATCCTGGAGCGTCACCTTGGCATTCGTTTCGTTTAGGTCAAACCCAATGGTGAATATCTCGATGCCCTTGTTGCGCATCGCAGCGCAGAGTGTCTTGGCCGCCGTGCGGGGCGGCTCCTTGCCCGCGCTATTGTAGACGTCACCGACGGTGCTGGCGTCGAAATAGGACAGGTTGAATTCGCCATCGGTCATCAGGATCGCGATCTTGGCAACCTTCTTTGGATCCATCTTGGCCGGCCGTTCCGAGGCTTTCATCACACTGCCCCAGTTTTCCGAAAGCATGTACCAGCTCCACTGCACGCCGACATGGCCGGCGGTGCCACCCGACGCGACAAAGGTCTTGATGACGTTCTTGAGCGCCGTGGCGTCCGCCGTCAGCGGTTTCAACGCGGCGGCAGGGCAGGCAGCCGTGCCGGTCTGCCAGGCGAAGGATGACAGCAGGTAGTCGCGATTGACCATGCTGACGTCGGGGCCTGCATCCGAATACTGATAGGTCCCTTTGCGCTCGGTGGCACAATTGTCCGGACGCACAAAGCCGGAGACATACTGTACGGCGCCATTGCCGGGCGCCTGCTTGCGCTGGCTGGTGGAGGTTTCGACATAGACGCTGCTGGCGGCAAGCGCGCCGGCATTCACCGAATTCGCGTAGGGCACGATGGAGACGCGCACTCGCGGGTTGGCAGGGTCCTGGCCGCCCAGAAAGCTGTCGACAGCATTCGCCGCAGCCGCCCGCAGATCGATGATTTTCTGGCCGGCCATCGACCCGGTCACGTCCAGCATCATCGCGACTTCGATCTGCTTGTCCGAGTAGAGCGCCGTCGTCGATGCTGGAACGCGCTGCATGCCACCCGTGCTGAAAAGCGGGAAATAGTAGTTGACGTTGACATGGGCGTCCGCCTCGACAGTCTTGGCTGTCCTGTCGACAACCAGATTGTCGAGAACGATCTGGTTGTCCTGGAGGATACCCGCCGTGCTGTTGGCATCGAGAAAGGCCTGCACCGATTTGCTGGCGTCGGCCTCGCTGATAACGCCGGTTGTCAGGTCGCGGGCCGTCGAGGTGACCGCTGCATCGACGACGCCTTGCAGGCTCGATTTTACATTGTAGAGTTGGGATACGTTGACGGCAAAGCCGACACTCAGTGCCAGCACTGAGCCGATTATCCCAAACAGGACCGCGAAATTTCCGCTGCGATCCCCGGCAAAGCCGCCGATCGTCTGAACAAGACCCCCGAAACGCCGCATTCCTTCCGCCTCCATTCGCTACAGCCTGCAGCTGTCCGAACGTGCATTGCAGGAATCCGGCCGGATCGCGCCGCCGGGCGCGGGAAAGCGAGCGGCTCCCGCCCAGGCATTGTTTCCAAACGGTTTCGAGCGGCGGCAAGGTAAACAGCGGGTAAACGAAAGCCGCGTCGGCGCGGCTTTGTTGACAAAGCGCTTACCAAGATCAGGCGCGCAATTCAGGACGACTGGACTGCGTCCCAATCCGGTACAGACGAGATGTATCGAACCGGTTCAGCACGACCGCGGTGGCGGGAAATGGAAACACGGACTGTGAATGTGTCCCGAAAGACTAGGCCAGCATCCGTGCGCTGACGGTCTTGTCGACGCCACGATAAGGCGGCTTGAACAGATTGCCTTCCTGCTCGTGCGTCCAGACCTTGAACAGGCTGAGCCGATGCGGGCCGAAACTGTGCAGCAGCGGCACGTCGGTGGCGTCGCGGCCGCGGGCGATGACGACGCGGCCGATCCTCGGCACATTGTGGCGAGGATCGAAAGTGTACCATCTGCCGTCGAGGAACACTTCCACCCACGCCGAGAAATCCATTGGCGCCGGATCGGCGGGCACGCCGATATCGCCGAGGTAGCCGTTCACGTAACGGGCCGGGATGTTCATGCAGCGGCAGAGCGTGATCGCCAGATGGGCAAAATCGCGGCAGACGCCGACGCGTTCCTCATGCGCCTGCGCCGCCGTGCGGGTCGAGCGCGCATAGCCGTAGCCGAACGACAGCCGGTTGTGGACATAGTCGACGATCGCCTGCACCCGCGCCCAGCCCGGCGGGAGCTGGCCGAACAGTTGCCATGCCAAGTCGCCGAGATGGTCGGTCTCGCAGTAACGGCTGCCGAGCAGATAGCCGAGCACCTCGTCCGGCAATTCGGCGACCGGGACTTCCCTGGCCAGCGTGTTGACTTCGTCCCGCCCGCCGCTGTCCTCGACCACCGCGTCATAGAGGATGCGGAAGCTTCCGGCTGGCGCCGTGAAGCGGCGGCAGCTATTGCCGAAAAGATCGTGGTAGGCCCTGGTCGGGACCGACGGTGACGTCAGCACGCGCGTCTGCCGCTTGATGTCGGCCTGGCGATCCCTGTGGATATCGAGCAGCGAAACGACCGGCGTGGCTGCAGGGCATTCGATGGCAATTTCATAGCCGAGCCTGATCAGCATCGCCGTCCCCCTACGATCGTCATGGAAGATAGTGCTGGTCAACGCAGGAGAGTGCGCGGCGGTTCCTTGCGAACGTCGAAAACGACGCCTCGCGGCTTCCCATACGGACGCGGCAACGTTACGGTCGATCGACATGCTTCCTTCGAAATAATCCCTCCAAGATGACCCGGGAAAACCGATGTTTGCAGGCAGAAAATTCGCGGCCTTCCTGTTCGATATGGACGGCACGATTCTCAATTCGATTGCCGCGGCGGAAAGGGTCTGGGCAGCTTGGGCGCATCGGCAAGGTCTTGACGTCACCGCATTCCTGCCGACCATCCACGGCGTGCGGGCGATCGAGACCATCGGCCGGCTGGCGCTCCCAGGCGTCGATCCTGCCCGCGAAGCCGATTCGCTTCTGCAGGCCGAGGCGGCCGATGTCGAGGGCATTCGCCCGATTGCGGGCGCCGCGGCGTTCCTGGCGTCGCTTCCGCCCGGAAGCTGGGCGATCGCGACCTCGGCGCCGCGCGAGCTTGCCCTGCTGCGCCTGCAGGCCGCGGGTATTCCGGCTCCCGCCGTGATCGTTGCCGCGGAGGACGTCTCCCGCGGCAAACCGGCACCCGACTGCTTCCGGCTGGCGGCCGAACGGCTCGGCGTCGATGTGGGCAACTGCCTCGTCTTCGAGGACGCGCCGGCCGGCATTGCGGCGGCCGAAGCCGCGGGCGCCGCAATCGTGGTGATCAGCGCCACGCACCGGCATCCGTTGGAGACGCCGCATGCCACCATCGCCGGCTATCAAGCGATCGGCATCGCCGTCGATGCCAGCGGCTGGATTGCCATCGAAGCGGAGCGGACCGCGCAGCCTGCGTAGTTTGGCACCCTGCTTGGGCTAAAAGTCGCTGGTCAGACCCTTGACCTCCCAGTCACCATAGCGGCCGGGCTCCTTGCCGCCGCGGCCGCCGATCTCTCTCGGTTGTGCGGCTTCCTTCTCGCGATATTTCTCCCGCCGGGCCTCGGCCTCGGCCAAGGCACGCCGTGCTGCTGGCGTCACCGGCTGTTGCGGCTCGCCGTTAGCATTCGTTGTGCTGGTTTCGTCGATCATGCGATCTTCCGCTAGATTGAAACAGGCCCCCGATTGAAACGGGAACCGCTGTTTCCCATCATATAGCGATGGGCCCACAAGGATCGACCCCCTTTGTTGGGCCAGAACGGAGCAGACGATGAACACCCTTCGCACCGCCATGCTTTTGGCCGCAATGACGGCCCTGTTCATGGGCGTCGGCTATCTGGTCGGCGGATCCGGCGGCATGATGATTGCCTTGCTGATCGCCGCCGGCACCAATTTGTTCAGCTATTGGAACGCCGACAAGATGGTGCTGTCGATGCACCGTGCGATCGAGGTCGACGAACGCAACGCGCCTGAATATTACGCCATCGTGAAGGGTCTCGCGCAACGTGCCGGCCTGCCGATGCCGAGAACCTATCTCATCGACAATCCGCAGCCCAATGCCTTCGCCACCGGCCGAAATCCGCAAAATGCCGCTGTCGCCGCCAGCACCGGCCTGCTCGAGCAGCTCTCGCATGAAGAAGTCGCGGCGGTGATGGCGCATGAGCTCGCCCATGTGCAGCACCGCGATACGCTGACCATGACGATCGTCGCCACCTTTGCCGGCGCAATTTCGATGCTCGGCAATTTCGCCTTCTTTTTCGGCGGCAACCGCGACAACAACAATTCCTTTGGCATCGTCGGCGTGCTGGTGGCGATGATCGTCGCGCCCCTGGCCGCCATGATCGTGCAGATGGCGGTGAGCCGCACTCGCGAATACGAGGCCGACCGGCGCGGTGCCGAAATCTGTGGACACCCGCTGTGGCTCGCCTCGGCACTTGACAAGATCGCGCGGGGCGCCGAACGCATCCGCAACCCGGATGCCGAGCGCAATCCGGCAACCGCCCATCTCTTCATCATCAATCCTCTTTCCGGCGAGCGTATGGACAGTTTGTTTTCCACTCACCCGAGCACAGAAAACCGCATCGCCGCGTTGCAGAGGATGTCGAGCGAAATGGCCGGCGCACCCGAAGCGGCCGCGACGCCAAGGCCGGCGCCGGAAGGGACCGGGCAGCAGCCGTCTGGTCCGTGGGACAGGGCCGCCCGGCCCGAGAGGCCGGCTGAGCCGGCTAAGCCGAGACCCAATCCCTGGGGACGCAATCCGACCGGACCCAAAGGCCCGTGGTCGTGAGTTCAGCGAAGCGCCGGCACGGAATTTCAGGCGATCGTGAACACAATTCGGGCGGCGAGGCCGTAGCCGGTCTCGCCGCGCGCAAGGCGGCCGCGCGCCTGCTTGCCGCCGTCATTGACGCGAAAACGCCACTCGACGGGCTGACCGACCATGAGAACGGCCATCCGCAATACAAGGCGCTCGACCTGCGCGACCGCGCCCTGGTGCGTGCGATTCTGGTCACCGCCCTGCGCTACCGCATGACCATATCAGGCCTTTTGGCCCGCCGCCTGGAAAAGCCGCTGCCGCCCAACGCCACGGCGCTTTCGCACATCTTGCATGTGGCGGCAGCGCAGATCCTGTTCCTCGATGTTCCCGACAGCGCCGCCGTCGACCTCGCCGTGACGCACGCCAAGTCCGATCCGCGCACGGCACGCTTTTCCGGCCTCGTCAACGGCGTGCTGCGCACGCTGGCGCGGGCCAAGCAGGAAGAGCTCGCGGCCGCACTTGCCGCCACCGACGAGGCGCCAAAATGGTTTTCCGACCGTTTGAAAACGGTCTACGGCCTCGACAAGGCCAGGCAGATACTGCTCGCCCATCGCCATGAGGCGCCGGTCGATTTTTCGGTCAAGTCGGACCCGGCGCTGTGGGCCGAACGGCTCGGTGGCTTCGTCTTGCCGACCGGCACGGTGCGGGTGGAAAAGCTCAGCGCTTCCGTGACCGAACTGCCCGGTTTCGCGGAAGGCGCCTGGTGGGTTCAGGACGCGGCGGCCAGCCTGCCGGCCCGGCTGTTCGGCGACGTCAATGGTTTGCGAATCGCCGACCTCTGTGCCGCCCCCGGCGGCAAGACCGCCCAGTTGATCCTCGCCGGCGCCCACGTCACCGCGCTCGACATGTCCAAAACGCGGCTGGCACGGCTGACGCAGAACCTCGAACGGCTCGGTCTGGCCGCCGAGATCGTCCAGGCCGATCTGCTCAAATACGAGCCGAAGGACCTCTTCGACGCCGTCCTCCTCGACGCACCTTGCTCTTCGACCGGCACGGTGCGGCGGCATCCCGACGTCCCCTGGACGAAGACGGCGGCCGACGTCGAAAAACTGGCCGACCTGCAACGCCGGCTGCTTGCCCGCGCCGTCACCTTGGTCAAGCATGGTGGACGCATCGTCTTTTCCAACTGCTCGCTCGATCCGCTGGAAGGCGAAGAGCTCTATCGCGACTTTCTCGCCGGCAATGCGGAGATTGTCGACGACCCGCTTCGGCCGGGTGAGATCGCCGGCATCGACCCGTTCCTGACGCCGCAAGGCACGTTGCGCACCACGCCTGCCGATCTGGAGCTAGGCTCGCCGGGCCGCTCCGGGCTGGACGGCTTCTTCGCCGCCCGCATGCGCAGAGCCGGCTAAGGGCCGATCTTGAAGCGCCATCCGACTTCTTGGGGCGAGGAGGCATGGAAAACAGGCTGAACGGCCACGCTGCCGCGGAATTCGCCTTCGCACAAGTTCTTGAATCATATAAACTTGTGCTTGGGTGAGGACGATCAGGAGGGGTTTTGGCAATCGCTGCCGGTAACACGACGCGTCTGTGGACGCTTGTCGCGAGGGAGTTCTGGCGCAAGACGCGCCGGCGCTTGCGCGCCGGGCCACTCTATCGCTGGCGCTACTCCGGCCGCACGCCGGAGCGCGTCCTGATTGCCCCGCCGGACCTGCGCCTCGCCGATCCTCAGATCGCGCTCGAGATCTATTACGGCCGCTATCCGCTTTCGGGGCATCTGGTCGAGACCGGTGGCAAATCGCCCTTCCAGATCGACGTGCCCAACCCCGGCTGGCAAAAAACGCTGCATGGCTTTCGCTGGCTGCGCCATATGCGTGCCGCGGGTACCGAGCTCGCCGCCGCCAACGCGCGGGCGTTGGTTTCCGATTGGATTGCAATCCATGGCAGCTATATTTCCGGCGTCGCCTGGGAGCCCGGCACGACGGCCAAGCGTGTCATTGCCTGGCTGCAGCATTCCTCGATCGTGTTGCAGGGCGCCGAATTTCCGTTCTACCGCGCGTTTCTGAAATCGCTCGCCGTCCAGATCCGCTATCTGCGCGCCATGGCGCGCGAGATGCCGGACGGCAAGGACAGGCTGCGCGCGCGCATTGCGCTGGCCTTTGCCGCTTTGTCGCTGCCGGCGCCAGCCTCGGCGCTGCGCGGTGCCACCCGCAATCTCGCCGACGAGCTCGACCGGCAGATACTGCCTGACGGCGGCCATATCTCGCGCAATCCGATGGCGGTGCTTGAAATACTCGCCGACCTTCTGCCGTTGCGCCAGACATACGCCAATCAGGCCGAGACGCCGCCGGTCGCCCTGATCGGCGCCATCGACCGGATGCTGCCGGCACTGCGCTTCTTTCGCCATCAGGATGGTAGCCTTGCCCGCTTCAACGGCATGGGCGCCACCATTCACGACCGTATCGCCAGCATCCTGCATCACGACGACACCGCCGGCGCACCATTGCTGCACGCGCCGCATTCGGGTTATGAGCGCCTGTCGATGGGTGGTGCCACTGTGATCGCCGATACCGGCTCACCGCCGCCCGTCGACGTATCCAATGCCGCTCACGCCGGATGCCTCGCCTTCGAATTGTCGTCGGGCCGCCAGCACTATATCGTCAACGCCGGAATAGACACTTATGGCGCCGCCGAATTCCGGCCGCTTGCGCGCGCCACCGCCGCCCACTCGACCGCCACCATCAACGACACGTCGTCGGCGCGCTTCAACCACTCCCTACGCGTCAACGACCTGCTCGGCACGCCCTTGATCGGCGGGCCGCAGCATGTGCCTTGCAAGCGTACCGACCAGAAGGGCAGCCAAGGCTTCATCGCCCGCCATGACGGCTATGTGGCGCGCTTCGGCTTCCTGCATGAGCGCGAGCTGAAATTATCGACCGAAGGCAATGTGCTTGCCGGCAGGGACCGCTTCCTGCGGCCGGGCGGCGCCTCTATCCGCAACAATGGCCGTGATTTCGTTACGGTGCGTTTCCATGTCCATCCCGACATAAACCTGCTCCAGGATGAGCATGACCGTCTGGTGCTGGCCGCCGACCACGCCGACACCTGGGTGTTTACCTCTACCGAAGTGGCACCCGAGGTCGAGGAATCGATCTATTTCGCCGGGCTCGGCGGCCCGCGCCGCAGCCGCCAGATCGTGCTTGCGTTCAAGGCCTCGGAAATTTCCGAGGTCCACTGGCAATTGACGCGCACCATCATCGCCGGCCGTCCGGAAAAAGCTGAAGCGGGTGGCAACGGCAGACACTGATCAAGCCTTGCGGCTTGATTTCCGGGCCTCATATGCTACGGCCCGCGGACGCTCTCCAACCAGAACTGGAAAGGCCGCCAGCCCATGGCCGTCGCCGCCAAGAATATTCCCGCGCCCGACCTTGTACCCATCCGTCGCGCGCTGCTCTCCGTCTTCGACAAGACCGGCCTGATCGATTTCGCCAGGGCGCTGGTTTCGGCCGGCGTCGAGCTGGTCTCGACCGGCGGCACCGCAAGGGCCCTTGCCGAGGCAGGCATGGCGGTGCGCGACGTGTCCGAGCTCACCGGCTTTCCCGAGATCATGGACGGCCGCGTCAAGACGCTGCACCCGTCGGTGCACGGCGCACTGCTTGGCGTGCGCGACGATCCCGAGCACGCCGCGGCGATGCGCGATCACGGCATCGAGCCGATCGATCTCGTCGTCTCCAATCTTTATCCGTTCGAGGAGGTGCGTCGCTCCGGCGCCGACTACGCGGCGATAGTCGAGAACATCGACATCGGCGGCCCGGCGATGATCCGTGCCTCGGCCAAGAACCACGCCTATGTCGGCATCGTCACCGACCCCGACGACTATGCCTCGGTGCTCAACGCGCTGGAGATGAATTTCGGCTCGTTGTCGCTGGATTTCCGCAAGAAGCTGGCAGCCAAGGCCTTTGCCCGCACCGCCACCTACGATGCGGCGATCTCGGGATGGTTCGCCGAGGCGCTTGAGATCGAGCATCCGACATGGCGCGCCTTCGGCGGCAAGCTGCAATCGGTGATGCGCTATGGCGAAAACCCGCATCAGGGCGCCGGCTTCTATGTCAATGGTGACAGGCGGCCGGGCGTCGCCACGGCGCGCCAGCTTCAGGGCAAGCAGCTTTCCTACAACAACATCAACGACACCGACGCCGCCTTCGAGCTGGTCGGCGAGTTCGACCCGTCACGCTCCGCCGCAATTGCCATCATCAAGCACGCCAACCCGTGCGGTGTCGCCGAAGGCGCTTCGCTGCAGGCGGCCTATGCCAAGGCGCTGGCCTGCGATCCGGTCTCGGCCTTCGGCGGCATCGTCGCCATGAACCGCACCCTCGATGCCGCAACCGCCGAAGAGATCGTCAAGACCTTTACCGAAGTAATCATCGCGCCGGAGGCGTCCGAAGAAGCGGTCCGCATCATTGCCGCCAAGAAGAACCTACGCCTGCTGGTCACCGGCGGCCTGCCCGACCCGCGCGCGGCGGGCCTTGGCTTAAAATCGGTTGCCGGCGGGTTGCTGGTCCAGGGCCGCGACAATGCGGTGGTGGATGATCTCGACCTGAAAATAGTGACCCGGCGCGCTCCGACGCCGGCCGAATTGGCCGATCTGAAATTCGCCTTTCGCGTGGCAAAGCACGTCAAGTCGAACGCCATCGTCTATGCCAGGGATGGCGCCACTGTCGGCATCGGCGCCGGCCAGATGAGCCGGGTCGATTCCTCACGCATCGCAGCGCGCAAGGCGCTCGACGCGGCCGGTCTGACGGAGCCTTTGACCAAGGGCTCGGTCGTCGCCTCGGATGCCTTTTTTCCGTTCGCGGATGGGCTTTTGTCGGCAATCGAAGCCGGCGCCACCGCGGTCATCCAGCCCGGCGGCTCGATGCGCGACGACGATGTCATCGCCGCCGCCGACGACCACGGCATTGCCATGGTCTTCACCGGAGTGAGGCATTTCCGGCATTGAACGCCTTACCCTCCCCCTTGGGGGAGGAGGGAAGAGCAGCTCACTCCGCCGGCCGATCCGCCGGATAGGGCGTGCCGATCAGGATCGCCATGCCGGCGCCGAGGAACAGCACGATCGCCGCCATGCCGAGCCGCGCCGAGCCGCTGGCCAGGGTGATCGTGGCCACCATGAAGGGTGCAGCAAAACTCGTTGCCCGACCGGCCAGCGCATAGATGCCGAAATAGCGGCCCGATTCGGCTGCGGTGACGCTGCGCGCCATGTAGGAGCGCGACGATGCCTGCACCGGCCCAAAGGCAAGCCCGATCAGCAGGCCGTAGAAAATGTAGGCTTTTTCCGCCGCCGTGCCGAACAATCCCCCGCCGTCCAGTCCGGGCATCACCCAGGCACCGAACAGCGTATAGCCCGGGCCGGTCGAGACGATGCCGATCGTGGCGATGCTCAGCATGACAAGCGAAATCATCACTATGGTCTTGGAACCCAGTGCTGTGTCGAGGCGTGCGGCAACCAGGCAGCCGACGATGGCAACGACGTTGAGGATGATGCCGAACAGGCCGATCTCG
This sequence comes from Mesorhizobium sp. M0119, assembly GCF_040322615.1. Lineage (NCBI taxonomy): Bacteria > Pseudomonadati > Pseudomonadota > Alphaproteobacteria > Hyphomicrobiales > Phyllobacteriaceae > Mesorhizobium > Mesorhizobium sp. M0119. The sequence continues at coordinate 12,875 of NZ_JAMYTU010000006.1, read as the reverse complement.
GTAATCGACCAATGGAACATTGCCGCCGCAAACGTTCCGCCCAGCGCCAGCAGTGCGTTGACGCCGTCCTGATAGATCATGCGGGCGACGAGAAAGCGAAAAATGCCGCTACGCTTGCGCACTTCGGCCAGCGTCGACTTCAGTTCCGATAGTCCCTCGCGCACCGCCGGCCCGATTGGAATGCCTTTGATCGCATCAGGCGTGAAGAAGAACATCGGCAGGATGAACAGGAAATACCAGGCCGCCGACAACGGTCCGGTGGCGCGCGCGTCCTCGCCTAGCCTGGGATCGAGGCCGAAGATCGGGTCGAGCCCAACGACGGTCTTGCCGGTTTCAGGCGAGCCGGCCATGACGGTAACGACGAAGATCAGCGCGATCATGCCGCCGAGATAGCCGAGCCCCCAGGCCATGTTCGAGATCCTGCCGATGTCGCTCTTCGGCACCAGGCGCGGCATCATCGAATCATTGAACACGGTCGAGAATTCCGCCGCGACCGACGCCAGCGAGAACAACGCCACGACCAGAAAAAGATTAGAGCCGGGCGCGGCGAACCACAGCAGGGTGAGGCAGGTGATCTTGACCGCTGCGAAGAAGGCTATCCACGGTTTGCGTGGTCCGGTCTGATCGGCGATCGAGCCGAGGACCGGCGACAAAACGGCAATGACGAGGCCGGCGGCGGCAATGCCGTAGCCCCAGGCCGCTTGTCCGGTCTCCGGATTGCTGGCCATGCGCGAGACGAAATAAGGACCGAAGATAAAGGTGGTGACGACCGTGAAAAACGGCTGTGCCGCCCAGTCGAACAGCATCCATCCCCAGATGCCGCGTCCCGATGCCCGCTGCACTGCCATCTCAGCCATGTCCCCTCCGCTGGAGCTTGCTCCCTGCCGATCGAATCGGAATGACGCTCCGTCTTCTTGTTGAGCACGATCTTGTCCAAAAGCCGATCGTCACTTTTGGGCCCCCAAGGCAGCGCGCCATTCGCTCTATAGCGCAGTTCTTCCCGGCAATCCCGCGCGATGTGGAAGACGTCTCACAGCCCCGTCAGATCGCTCATCAGGCCGGACGCCACCGACAGCCGCGACACGGTGATGTCGCCGCCCTCGGTCAGAGCCTGCAGCCGCTCGCGGATGCGTCCGACCCGTTCGCCGCCGGCCTCCAACCATGCCGTCACTGGATCCGCCGCCTCGGCATGACTGGTGAGTGCCGCCACGGCGATGCCGCGCCTGGCCGCGCCGATCGTGTCGGTGGCGCGGGAAAGCGCCAGTTGATCGTAATAATCCGAGGGCGTGATCGAGCGCGCCGCATCTTCGACGCGCGGGATGCGGAAGACATCGCTGACTGCAAAAAACGCCTTGGCGGCAGCGACGATGCCGGCATTTGACGTCCGCGCTGTCAGCGCAATGTCGGGGATGAGTTCCGCCACATCGGTCAACGCCAGTTGCTCGGCAAGGCTCTCGGGCGCGCCGCCCTTCGACAGGCTGTGCCGCCGTTCCTCGATCCGCTCGCGCGAGAAGGCCGGCAACAGCGAAACGAGCTTCGGCTCCAGCGCCTTGCGCGCATCCTGCAACTCGGCAATCCGCTGCCCGAGCGGTGCAGTGCCGGCATCGTTCTTCAGGTACCAGCCGCTGGTCACAAAGATCAGCCGGCTGACGGCCTGATAGAGATCGAGCTGGATCTGCCCGTCGATCTGGTTGTCGAGCGCGTCGATCTGGCGATAGAGCGCCGGCAGCGCAAAGCCGTCCCGCACCACAGCGAAGGTGCGCACGACATCGGCCGCACTGCGCCCAGTCGCTTCCTGCAGCCGGTTGACGAAGGACGGGCCGCCGCGATTGACCAGATCATTGGCGACGACACGGGCGATGATCTCGCGGCGGAGGCGATGGCGGTGGATTTCCGCAGCATATTTCTTTGCCATGCGGTCGGGAAAGTAGCCCATCAGGTCGCGGTCGAAATGCGGATCGTCCGGTACATCGCTGGCGACGATATCGGAAAACAGCACGATCTTGGCATAGGCAAGCAGCACGCCGAGCTCAGCCCGGGTCAGCGGCTCGCCGCGCGTCTCGCGCTCGGCAAGGGCCGCCGGCGACGGCAGCGTCTCGACGGCACGGTCCAGTAGTCCGCGCGCCTCCAGCGCCGCCATGAAGCGGCTCTGATGGGCGATGTCGGCGAGGCCGCGCTTACGGGCAAGGGACAGCGCCAGCGTCTGCTGGTAATTGTTGGACAGCACCAGGGCGCTGACCTCATCGGTCATCTCGGCCAGCAATCTGTTGCGCGCTGTCCGGGTCAACGATCCCTTGCGCATGGCGGAAGCCAGCGCGATCTTGATGTTGACCTCAACGTCGGAGCAGTTCACGCCGCCCGAATTGTCGATCGCATCTGAGTTGCAGCGGCCGCCATTCAATCCGAATTCGATGCGCGCCCGCTGCGTGACGCCGAGATTGGCGCCCTCACCGATGACTTTGGCACGCAGGTCGAGTGCGGTGATCCGGATCGCGTCATTGGCACGGTCGCCGACATCCTGGTTGGTCTCGCCCGATGCCCTGACATAGGTGCCTATGCCGCCGAACCACAAAAGGTCCGCCGGCGCCTTGAGGATGGCACTCATGATCTCGACCGGCGTGGCCGTTGTCTTGCCGAGGCCGATCGCTGCAGCCGCGGCCGCCGGCAAGGTGATCGACTTCTGGCTGCGCGAGACGATTATGCCACCTTCGGACAGCTTCGTCTTGTCGTAATCCTGCCAGCTTGAACGGGCGAGAGCGAACATACGCCGGCGCTCGGCCATCGAAGCCGCCATGTCGGGATCGGGATCGATGAAGATGTCGCGATGATCGAAGGCGGCTATCAGCCGGGTCTGCTCCGACAGCAGCATGCCGTTGCCGAACACGTCGCCCGACATGTCGCCGACGCCGACGACAGTGAACGGCGTGGTTTGGATGTCGCGGTTCATCTCGCGGAAATGGCGCTTGACCGCTTCCCAGGCGCCCTTCGCGGTGATGCCCATCTTCTTGTGGTCGTATCCGGCCGAACCGCCGCTTGCGAAAGCGTCATCGAGCCAGAAGCCGTGCTTTTCGCTGATGGCGTTGGCGGTGTCCGAGAAGGTCGCCGTGCCCTTGTCGGCGGCGACGACGAAATACGGATCGTCCTGGTCGCGCCGCACCACGCCGGCTGGCGGGATGACGCCGTCCAGCCCGATATTGTCGGTGATCGACAACAGGCTGGAGACGTAATTCTTGTAGGCGGCCGTGCCGGCCTCGAAAATGGCGTCGCGCCCGGCGCTCATCGGCAGCTTTTTCGGGTAGAAGCCGCCCTTGGCGCCAACCGGCACGATCACCGCATTCTTGACCTGCTGTGCCTTGACCAGGCCGAGCACCTCGGTGCGATAGTCCTGCGCACGGTCCGACCAGCGCAGGCCGCCGCGCGCGACCGGGCCGAAGCGCAGATGCACACCCTCGACCTCGGAGCCGTAGACGAAGATCTCCCGCCATGGCCGCGGCGCCGGCAGCCCGTCGACCGATTGCGAATCGAGCTTGATCGCCAGCGATTGGCCTTTCTCTTTCGTATCGGCAACGAAATGATTGCTGCGCAGCGAGGCTTCGATCAGGTTCAGATAACGGCGGATGATGGTGTCGTCGTCGATGTTGGGAACGTCTTCCAGCGCATCCGTGATCTTGGCCTTCAGATGTTTGGCCTGGACGACGCCTTCCGTTTCAGCCGTCGGGCCGAGCCGGGCGACGAACAGCGCATGCAGGCCGCGGGCGATCTCGGGATAACGGTTGAGTGCGGCGGCGATGAAATCCTGGCTCTGCGGGATACCGGCCTGCTGCAGATAGCGGCCATAGGCGCGCAGGACGGTGATCTCGCCCGACCACAGGCCGGCGGTCTGGGCAAGGCCGTTATAGCCGTCATTGTCGACATCGCCGCGCCAGACGGAAAGGAACGCATCCTCGAACAGCGCGCCGCCATTGCCGAGGTCGATCGGCGTGCCGTAGCTGTTCTCGAGTTCCATGTCGTGGATGAAGACCATGCCGGGCTGATCACCATTGATCATGCCGGATTGATTGTCGCCGACCTCGAAAGTGCGCTCGCTGATGACGCGGAAACCGATGTTTTCCAGTACGGGCACGCGCCGCGACAGCGCCACCGGGCTGCCATGGTGGTAGATCTTCAGCGCCGCCTGATGCGGCTTCTGGGCGGCGTGACGGTAATAGTCGATGGCGATCGGATTTGACGCATCGAGCTTGGCGATGCGCCCGGCGTCGGCCAGCGCCACGCCCGGCGGAAAACTGTCGCGATAACTTTCCGAAAAACGCGAGGCGATGGCCGTGAGTCTCGCATCGGCGCCGGTCTCGGTCGCGGTCTCGCGCAGTGCATCGTCCCAGGTCCGTACGATGTCGCGGATCGCCGCCTCGATCGTCGCCTGCTCGACCTTCGGCGTCTTGCCGCCGGAGCGGCCGATGATGAAATGGACGCGCGCGAGCCCGCCTTCCGGGAAGGCCGGATAATAGGCCGACAGCCGGCCTTCGAAGACGGTCTTCAGATAGGTGCCGATCTTCTCGCGCACGACGCTGTCGTAGCGGTCGCGCGGCACGAAGACGAGCACGGAGACGAAGCGGTCGAACTGGTCGACACGCACCAATGCCCTGACGCGCGGCCGCTCGATCAAGCCCAGGATGGCTTCGGCATGCTTGCGCAGGATCGGCACCGGAACCTGGAACAGCTCGTCGCGCGGATAGCTCTCCAGCACGTTGATCAAAGCTTTGCCGGAATGGTCGCTTGGATTGAAGCCGGATTTGGCAATGACGGTTTCCGCCTTCGAGCGCAGATAAGGGATTTTCATCACCGAGCGCGTATAGGCAGTCGAGGTGAACAGGCCGACGATGCGGAGCTCGCCTGAAAGCACGCCTTTGCCGGTGTAGGTCTTGATGCCGATGTAGTCGAGGTAGATGCGGCGGTGCACCGATGACTTGGCGTTGGCCTTGGTGACGATCAGCGGTTCCGGCCCATGCAGGAAGGCGCGGATTTCCGGCGTCGTGCTCACCGCTTCGGTGCCGCGCCTGAGCACCAGCACGTCGGGATCGGAAAGGATGCCGAGGCCGGGCTTTTCGGCGCGCTCGAGCATGCCGCTCGTCTCACCGCCGGTGTAGTTGAATTCGCGCATGCCGAGAAAGGTGAAATTGTCGTCGCGCAGCCATTCGAGGAAGGCGATCGCCTCGGTGACATGGGCCTTGTCGAGCGGCACCGGCGAGTAGCGGAATTCCGAGATCGCCTGGTCGAGGCGGGCAAGCATCGGCTTCCAGTCGATGACGGCGGCGCGTACCTGGCCGAGCAGCTTCGTCAGGCGTGCGGCCAAGCCTTCGGCCTGCTCGGCCGAAAGGCGGCCGATATGGACATGGATGACGCTCAGCCGGTCATGGCTGTGGTCGCCCTTGGCATAACCGCCATCGCCGAGGATTTCCTCGACGCCGTTCTTGCCGTGCCTGACGACGATGACCGGATGGGTAACCAGCAGCGGCTCGCCGGCGCTTTCTGTAATCTCGCCGAGGACGGAATCGAACAGGAACGGCATGTTGTCGTTGACGACGGTGATCACCGTCATCGGCCGGCCCTGGCGGACGACACCGGAATCGACGTCTATGGCAACGACGCAGTCGTCCTTCTTGTGCCTGGCCACGGCGCGGCCGGCGAGTTCGGCAGCACGTTCGAGATCGATGACGTCGTAGGCGGCGACATCTTCGGCCGGAGCTCGGGCCAGCAAGTAGTCGGCAAGCCTGCCGGGCTTTTCGCTACCCTTGGCCGCGCTCATCTTTTTCAACTGGCTTGCGGATTTCAGGCCGGCCATGAGCTAATTCCCTCCCGTCATGTTTTTACAACTATGGTAGCAGATGACGGGTATTTGGCGACAAAGGTTTGACGGCTTGCGACGAAATGTCGGAATTCACCGGCAGCCTGGCGAAAAACGAGGAGAAATCCGCCATGATGATGGACAAAATTACCGCGCTTGACCTCGCACCGGCGGAGCTGAGCGAAGCGACCAAGGCCTATTTCGCCAAATGCCAGGAGAAACTCGGCCTCGTCCCCAATGTGCTATTCGCCTACGCGTTCGACGAGAAGAAGTTGCGGGCTTTCACCGACATGTACAATGATTTGATGCTGGGTGAATCCGGTCTGTCGAAACTCGAGCGCGAGATGATCGCGGTGGCCGTCTCGTCGGTCAACCATTGCTACTATTGCCTGGTCGCGCATGGCGCGGCGGTCCGCCAGCTTTCCGGCGACCCGGCCTTGGGCGAGATGATGGTGATGAATTTTCGCGCCGCCAAGCTGTCGGACAGGCAACGCGCCATGCTCGAATTCGCGGTGAAGCTGACCGAACAGCCGGCAAAGATCGTCGAAGCGGACCGGGCGGCGCTGCGGCAAGTCGGCTTTTCCGACCGCGACATCTGGGACGTCGCCTCGACCGCGGCGTTCTTCAACATGTCGAACCGGCTGGCATCGGCGATCGATATGCGGCCGAACGATGAATACCACGCGATGGCGCGATAGGGCGCCGATGGTGGGATCCAACCGCACATTATATTAGCTACTTCGCATTCTCGTTGCTTGTTTGCCGGTTTGGTCCGATGATCGGCATGCGGCATGACCGCATGCCGGTTCGATGCCGCCGATCAAAGGAGGAGAACATGGCGAAATTTCTCTACGTCTATCACGGCTCGGGCAAGATGCCGACCGAGGAGGCCGAACGGAAGGCAGCGATGGATGCCTGGAACGGCTGGTACGGCAAGCTTGGCTCCGCCGTGGTCGACGGTGGCAATCCAGTCGGCATGTCGAAGACCCTGCTGCCCGGCGGCAAGGTCGAGAACAATGGCGGCAGCAATCCGACCGCCGGTTACACCATCATCGAAGCGAAAGACATCGACGATGCCGTCGGCAAAGCCAAGGATTGTCCTATCCTGACGGACCCGGGTTTCAGCGTCGAGATTGCGCCGATAATCGAAATGGGTTGACGCGCCGGCTCAGGACCGCGCGGCGATCGCCGCCGCAGCGCCGGCCATGGTACCGGCGCTGACGCGGTTGGCGATCTTCATCGCCCGCTTGCTCCTCAAGAGCTTGCGCGCCTGCGATGCGGCGAGCACCCATGTCAAATCGATGGCGACCAGGACCACGGCCATGGTCGCCGTCAGCTCGACCCAGCCGATCACGCTGACTGAACCGAGATCGATGATGGTCGGCAGCAGCGCCAGATAGAACATCATGATCTTGGGGTTGCCGAGCGTCACCGCCATGCCGGCAAAGAACAGTCTGACGGGCGAATCTTCGCGCGGCAGCGTGCCTTCCTTGGCCTCGACCGGTGCCGTCCACATCTTCCAGGCAAGCCAGGCGAGATAGACGACGCCAACCCATTTCACGACGACAAAGGCAAAGTGGAACGTCTGCGCCACCACGGCGAGGCCGAACACCGCCAGTGACAGCCAGATCGCTTCGCCGATCCACATGGCAACCAGGAACGGAAACACGTCGCGAAACCCCTTTGCGATGACCCGCGCCACAAGAGCGGCGATCGATGGGCCGGGCGAGCCGGCGGCAACAAGCAGGGCGCCGGCAAAAATCAGCAGCGATGTGAAATGCATGACGCGGATCTCGTTTGAAATTTTTGGATCGTTCAACATAACCCAACTGTTCCGGCGACGGTAGCGTCCACCGAAACAAGGCTTGTCGGCCAGGCGCCTCGCGGCTAGAAATATCGTCCCGACATCATTTCGAGCTTCATTTTGCCTACGTAACCGCCGGTCTCGTCAACTCCCCCAGCACAGAGCAGGGCGTCGCAGTCGCGGTGCCTGTTTTCACATGATCTGTTCTTCAGGGTGGCGGTTCGAGACCGGTTTGGCACTGCTGAACCGCTGTCGCGCATAGCCACCCGCGACACCTGATTTCAACTGCCGCAGTCTCTCGCCACGCCGTGCCCGCATGGGTATCTCGACATCGCCGATCTGACGAACTTCCCGACGGGAAGGGCTTTTCGGCATGCCTTCGATACTGCGTATCCGCTGGGCGATCGCGCCCAAAACCGCACCTCGACCTCACCTCAACTGCAATCGCTGCGGCGGCCTGAAAGCCTATCGCTACAGCGGCAAATTCCGCGTCAACGCCAATGGCAAACGCATTGACGCCTGGTTGATCTACCGCTGCATCGACTGCGACAATTCCTGGAATTTCGGCATTCTGGAGCGCTGCAGCCGCCGCGATATCGAACCGGCAATATTGCAGGCGCTCGAAAGCAACGATCCGGTCCTGGCGCGGCGCCATGCTTTCGATGTTGCCGCATTGCGAAGCAGGATCGGGCGCGTTGAGGAGTTTCCTGAAGCCATCGTTCATAAGCAGGTGCTCGGGGACAGGCCGGAAAATACCAGCGCTCTCGAACTTCAGCTCGGCCTCGAAATGCCGACAGCCTTGCGGCTCGACCGGTTGCTGGCCAGCGAACTCGGTGTCCCGCGCTCGCGGCTACAGGTTTGGGAAGAGAAGCGATTGCTGGTGGTTGGTCCGGACGGGGCCAAAGCCTTGCGCAGGCCAGCCCGGGCGGAAACGGCGATCCGCATCCACCTGTCTGGCGAACCAGACCGGGACGGCATTATCGCGGCTGCCGGCGGATAAGATAAAGGGAGGAAGCACGCACGTGCTCCCTCCCTCATAATTGCTGAGAAAAGTGGCTTATGCCGCGCCGACCACTTTCGCCGACTTCTCAAAACGCTTGCGCTCGTTCGGGTCGAGATAGAGCTTGCGCAGGCGGATGGTCTTCGGCGTTACTTCGACCAGCTCGTCGTCCTGGATCCAGGCCAGCGCGCGTTCCAGCGTCATGCGGATCGGCGGCGTCAGTTTCACCGCCTCGTCCTTGCCGGCGGCGCGGATGTTGGTCAGCTTCTTGCCCTTGAGCACATTAACTTCGAGGTCGTTGTCCCTGGAATGGATACCGATGATCATGCCCTGATAGACCTTGACGCCTGGGTCGATGACCATCGGGCCGCGATCTTCCAGGTTCCACATGGCATAAGCCACCGATTCACCCTGTTCGTTGGAGATCAGCACGCCGTTGGTGCGGCCGGGCAATTCGCCCTTGTAAGGCTCATAGGCATGGAACAGCCGGTTCATCACGGCGGTGCCGCGCGTATCGGTGAGCAACTCCGACTGGTAGCCGATCAGGCCGCGCGTCGGCGCGTGGAAGACGATGCGCTGGCGATTGCCGCCCGAAGGGCGCAGCTCGACCATCTCGGCCTTGCGCTCCGACATCTTTTGCACGACGACGCCGGCATGCTCCTCGTCAACGTCGATGACGACTTCCTCGACCGGCTCCAGCAATTCGCCGTTCTCGCCCTTCTGCATGACGACGCGCGGCCGCGACACGGCGATCTCAAAACCTTCGCGGCGCATCGTCTCGATCAGCACGGCCAGCTGCAATTCGCCGCGTCCGGAGACGAAGAACGAATCCTTGTCCGGCGATTCTTCGATCTTCAGCGCGACATTGCCTTCGGCCTCGCGCAGCAGGCGGTCGCGGATGACGCGGCTGGTCACCTTGTCGCCTTCGGTGCCGGCCAGCGGTGAATCGTTGACCAGGAACGACATCGTCACCGTCGGCGGGTCGATAGGCTGCGCGTGCAGCGGCTCGGTCACCGACAGGTCGCAGAACGTGTCGGCGACGGTGCCTTTCGACAAGCCGGCGATGGCGACGATGTCGCCTGCCTGCGCTTCGTCGATGGGCTGGCGCTCGAGCCCGCGAAAAGCGAGAATCTTCGAGATGCGGCCGGTTTCGACCTGGGTGCCGTCATGGTGCAGCACCTTGACTGCCTGGTTGGATTTCAGCGTGCCGGATTCGATACGGCCGGTGATGATGCGGCCGAGGAACGGATTGGCTTCCAGAATGGTGCCGATCATGCGGAACGGGCCGGGATGAACTGTCGGCGCCGGTACGTGCTTTATGACGAGGTCGAACAGCGGCGCCAGAGCCTGGTCCTTCGGACCTTCGGGGTTTTCCGAGACCCAGCCGTCGCGGCCTGAACCGTAAAGGATCGGGAAGTCGAGCTGCTCGTCGGTCGCGTCAAGCGCCGCAAACAGGTCGAACACCTCGTTGACCACTTCGACGTGGCGGGCATCCGGCCGGTCGATCTTGTTGATGACGACGATAGGCTTCAGTCCGACCTTGAGCGCCTTGCCGACGACGAATTTGGTCTGCGGCATCGGCCCCTCGGCGGCGTCGACCAGCACGATGGCCGAATCCACCATCGACAGGATGCGCTCGACCTCGCCGCCGAAGTCGGCGTGGCCGGGCGTGTCGACGATGTTGATGCGGGTATCCTTCCAGTCGACAGAGGTCGCCTTGGCCAGGATGGTGATGCCACGTTCTTTTTCGAGATCGTTCGAATCCATGGCGCGCTCGGCGACGCGCTGGTTGTCGCGGAACGAGCCGGACTGTTTCAGAAGCTGGTCGACGAGGGTGGTTTTTCCATGGTCGACGTGCGCGATGATCGCGATATTGCGGATTTTCATGTTTTGGTCTCGGGAGCGTTGCAGGCAGCAGGCCAAAAGGCGCTGCCTCTTTCGGTTGGGCGGCTCATACAGGGTTTTTCGCAATTGCGAAAGAGGAGGCGAGCCACCAAATAAAGTCACCAAATCTTAAATGTCTTGGTGTGAAGTGGAATTATTAAACAAGGCGGAACCTTTCATGGTCCGGGCAGTTCGAATTTCATGATGGACGCAGGCATCAGACTCCGGCCGATTTTGGCATGTAGCGCACTCGCCGTCCTCCTCGCGGCAGGCGCGGCGCAGTCGGCGGCGTCGTTCAAGGAGACGCGGCCTGCCCTGCAATCCGACACGCCTTCGGCCGAGCAGCTTTTTGCCGATGCTCCCGATGGCGTCGACCCGGTTGTGACCGGGCCAGTCAGCGCCGCCTTCAAGCAAAGGCAGCAAAACGCTGGATGCGACAGCGCCGTCTGGCCCAACATTCCCGTCGTTTGCTATCCCGATTGATACACGTCCTACCCTCGGGCTAGCCCGAGGGTAGTGGCGCAGTCGCTCACGCCGACCGCACCGGATCGAGCGTGACCTTGTAGAGTTCGCTGTCGTCGCGATCCATCAGCCGCACCGTCAACTGCTCGGTGGCGCCATCGATGTCGACGAGCCCAAAGAACTGCAGGCCGGCCGACGGCGGCAGGTTTTGACCTTGTTCGGCAGTTGGTGCCTTTATGAACTTCAGCTCCGGGCCGAATGTCATGTCGAAACCATTAGGCCCGAACGTGCCGGAATGGATCGGACCCGAAACGAATTCCCAGAACGGGTTGAAGTCCTGGAACTGCGCCTTGTCCGGATTGTAGTAATGGGCGGCTGTGTAATGCACGTCTGCGGTGAGCCAGACAGTGTTGCTGATACCCGCATTCTTTATATAGCGAAGAAGGTCGGCAATTTCCAGCTCACGCCCCTTGGCCGGGCCATTGTCGCCATTGCTGACCGCCTCGGCCCCTACCTTCTTGGTGCCGTCGTTCCAGACGACGAGGCCGAGCGGCATGTCGGCGGCGATGATTTTCCAGGTTGCGTTGGAATTCGCCAGTTCACGCTTCAGCCACTTGATCTGCTGTTCCCCGAGGATGCGCGATTGCGGCGTCATCGTCTCCTGCATATCCGGACCGTTGGGGCCGCGGTAGGAACGCATGTCGAGGAAGAACACGTCGAGCAGCGGACCATAGGCGATCTTGCGGTAGACGCGACCGGGCTCCGACGGCTCGTAACGGATCGTCGTCATTTCGTGGAAGGCGCGCGCCGCACGTGCCGCCAGCACATGGATGGATTTTTCAGTGTAGCGATCGTCGGCGCTCAGGTCCTTCGAGTCCGACCAGTTGTTCAGCACCTCGTGGTCGTCCCACTGATAGAAGGTCGGGCAGATGGCGCTGAGCGCCAGCACATGCCTGTCCATCATGTTGTATTTCCACTGCGCCCGGTATTCGTCCAGCGTCTCGGCAACCTTGCGCTTTTCGTCGATCAGCACTGTGTTTTTCCACTTGCTGCCATTGGGCAGGTCGACCTCGTCCTTCATCGCGCCATCGGCATAGATCGTATCGCCCGAATGCAGGAAGAAGTCGGGCGTGTGCTTCGCAATCGTGGCATAGGTCTTCATGCCGGTGTCGTCGATGCCCCAGCCTTGGCCGGCGGTGTCGCCCGACCAGGCGAAACGAATGTCGCGCTTCGAGGCAGGCGCCGTGCGGAAGCGGCCGATGATCGGCTCCGAAACGGCGTTGATGTCGGCAAGATCGGCCGCGACCATGCGGTAGAAGATGTCCTGGTCGGAGGCGAGATCGGTGAGCAGCCGCTTCACTGTGTAATCGCTGGCCGGCGAGGTATCGAGCGGCGCCAGGCGGACGGCATTGGCGAAACTTTCGGTCGACGACACTTCGAACATGACGCGCGACGGCCGATCCGTGCGCGTCCAGACCATGCCGCTGGTCGCGTCGACGTCGCCGGACTGGATACCGTGGGTAAAAGCCGGGCGCTGATTGGCGCGCGAGTAATAGGGAAGGGCGAGGCCCGAGGCGCCGACCAGGCCAACGGCGCTGGCCGACGTGACGAAAGCGCGCCGTGTCATCGAAATCTTGTTCATGGCTGTCTCCTGGATGGCATTGAACGTCGCCGCCAAGCTCCAGCTTCAATGTTTCAGGCACATTTCGAAACGATGAAGGTTTCGTTACAACCAACAAGCGGGGAGGCTGGACCGCTCGGCGGCGAAGCTGCTGATCTCCCCCTCCTGGGCAGGGCTATCGCATATGAGTGATGGCATTGATGAGATAGTCGTCGTTCCAGGCGCATTTCTTGATGCGATGGCTGATGGGAACTTTGGCAGC